>JAPOOP010000140.1 GCA_026713385.1 Candidatus Poribacteria bacterium
CGTAGCAGATATTCCAACTCAATATCCTTATAGACCCTTCCTTGACGTCCCATAAGCGTCGGCACAAACTTGTCATCTTCCACGTCGTCTTTTTTCAGGATCGGGAACGTCAAAGCCTCCTCGCTTTTGGACGGAACGTAGCCACTTTCGTAGAAAAGAATCAGTTCGCCGGTATTTTCAGGGCGCGGGGAAAATTTGCCGTACTGCTCCTGATAACGCTCCAAATCGTCAGCAAAACCGAGTTTGCGTGCCAACCCGACCAGCGAATGACCGATGTCCACGGGCATCTCTACACCGGTTTTCTCTGAAGCATTTTGGTAGTATTCCGCCGCCTGCTTGTAAGAGATATAAGCGTCGTTCCATTCACCCGTGGCTTCAAAAAGCATGCCGGAGAGGTGCGCGAGAAATCCTGCGCCGAAGAAATCGTACTTGTCGTCTTCACCCTTAAAATAGTTGATGAGAGCCGTGGCACGGCGACATTCTACCAGAGCACCGTCTAACTGATTCAGATAGACATAGTTGATCGCTCGGTAATAGTGACCCAAAAGCCGTTCATAACGAGTGCCGGGATACGGACGCATCTGATCAGAAGTGACGAGCGAAACCGCCTCTTTTGAGACGCTCTTGGTATAACGGTCCTCAGCAATATCTCCTGCCTGATCGAACGCCGCGTTGCTTTCTGGGAAGTGGTTGGCGTAATGGGCAACCAATCCTAATTCAAATAGAAACGGAATGTCAGCTTTTTTCGGTGAATTTTTCTGAAGATCTGCATAGGCTTTTTCTGGTTGTCCGGCCTCCAATGCGATTTGGAGGTCTTGCATCTTATAGCCACCGCATCCTATTATCAGACAGATAATGAACAGAAAGGGAAGTGTTTTAATCATAAGAGTGGCAATCGGTTTCCATCGGTTTCCGTCGGCTTTTAGAGTAGCCATCAGCTTAACCATCAGTCATCAGAAAGGAAACCTCTTTGCTGACTGCCGAAAGCCGATAGCCGTTCCTCTACATTTTAAACTTGTCACGTCCGACAAACTTTTTGATTTTCTTGTTACCAATCCAAATCTTCTCATTAGTTTCAATGTTCGTCAACGTCAGATCCGTCTGATAGAAGATGACTTGGTCTCCGCCTTCACGGTCTTCGATAGTATTGATTTCGCCAGTCATCATATAGTCAGCACCGAGTTCCCGTCCCATCCGTTTAACGGTTTCGATTGCAGCGAATTCGCCTTGATCGGCGCGCTCTTCTCGAATCTCACCGCGCTCACTCGAACTTGAGACCGTTCGCACTTTTCCAGAGTTGATGAAGGCACGCTCGATGTCTGTTATAAACGTAGCGACGGGTATATGTTCCATGCTCTTGTTGCGAATACCACCAACGATCACGATCGGTTTCGCACCGCTGTTTATACCATGATCATTGATCCAAGGGTGTGTTAAGCAGTCCTGAATAATGTCATCAGCGACCATGCGTGAATCGGTGTCGTTCCAGCGTCCAGACAGGTCGATTGTGGTATCGGCATCGACACGAGTGACCTGCTTGGAGGAACTGCAACTACTGAAAATTGTGATACCAACGAGGAGAGCGCAAATTGTAAGAGTATATCTAAAAGGCTTGGCTGTCAAAATTTTATACATTCGGTATGTTCCTTTTTGGAATGGCTGTCAGCTGTCAGCCTTCGGCTGTCAGTAGGACACAGTATGGCAGGAATGTTTACGATAACCACCACAAGATTCTCTTTCTGACTGCCGACTGCTGATAACTGATTGCCAATTAAAAGTCTAAGTCGGCTTCTTGAACCATTTTATCGACGAAAGTATCAAGTGCCATCGCACCGATGTCGCCTTCATCTCGGCTACGGACGCTAACCGTACGGCTTTCCTCTTCACGTCCGCCGATAATTAACATGTACGGCACACGTTGCAAGCGAGCTTGACGAATTTTCGCGCCAATTTTATCATCGCTATTATCCAACGCGACGCGACACCCTTTTTGCAACAGGAGTTGTTCGACCTCTTTGCCGTAATCAACAAAGCGTTGACTGATCGTCATCACAACGCACTGGACAGGAGAAAGCCATGTCGGAAATGCCCCGGCATAATGTTCAATCAGCATCGCAATGAAGCGTTCAAAACTCCCGCAAATTGCGCGATGAATAACCACAGGACGCTTTTCAGATCCATCCGGCGCGACATAGATGAGTTCAAACCGTTCAGGGAGTTGGAAGTCGAGTTGCACGGTAGCACACTGAACATCTCGGTTGAGTGAATCCCGAACTTGGAAATCAAGTTTAGGACCGTAAAACGCCGCTTCGCCGGGGTCGACGCTATATTCAACTTGGTTGTTTTTCAGTACATCCTCAAGTATGATTTCGGCGCGATTCCAGACCTCCACATCGCCCATAAACTTCTCTGGGTTGCGTGTGCTGAAGTCACATCGGAACGGCAAACCGAAAGAGCCATAGATGCGTTGGAAGAGTCCAAGGATACGCTCGTATTCATCGGCGATCTGGTCCTCTGTGACAAAATTATGCGCGTCATCTTGGCACATCTGGCGCACACGCGACAAGCCACTCAACGTCCCCGTGGCTTCGTTGCGATGCAACACCCCTTGATCATGTAGGCGATAGGGTAGATCGCGATAACTGTGGCGCACGCTTTTATAGATTAACATGTGTGCCGGACAGTTCATCGGCTTGAGCGCGCTTGTTGCCTCGCCATCTTCGTTTTCGACAAGAAACATATCGTCTTTAAAATGTTCCCAATGACCGGAGGTCTTCCAGAGACTACTATCGTAGATGAGCGGTGTCCGTACCTCCTGATAGCCTTCGCTGAGATAGAGTTTCCGCACCTTTTCCGAGAGGAGGTTATAGATGAGCGCGCCTTTGGGGAGCCAAAATGCACTTCCGGGGGATTCGGGATGCATCTGAAAGAGCTCCAATTCGCGTCCAAGTTTACGATGGTCCCGTTTGGCGGCTTCTTCGCGTTGTGTCAAATACGCTTGAAGGTCGGCTTTGGTCTCCCATGCAGTGCCGTAAATTCGTTGCAACTGCTCACGGTTGCTATCACCGCGCCAATAGGCTCCTGAAACACGGAGCAGTTTGAAGTATCGGCATTCGCGTGTTTTTTCAACATGTGGACCCTTGCAAAGGTCCGTGAAATCACCGTTGTGATAGATAGAAACGCCCTCTTCATCAACACCCTCATCAGTAGCACTGACTTCACGATCCGAAATTCCATCGATTAATTCGAGTTTGAATTTCTGGTCGCGTTCACCGAACCATGTGCGCGCATCGTCGTAGGACCATGCCTCTTGCTGGAAAGGCACATTGGCTTTGATCATTGCCTTCATGTGCTTTTCGATTTCAGGGAAATCGTCGGGTGTAATGGGGCGCGGCACCTCCATATCGTAATAGAACTCGTTTTCAATCGGCGGTCCGATTGCGAGTTTAACGGTACGTTCGCCATCTGGGAATAGTTGTTGTACGGCATACGCCATAATATGCGCGGTCGAATGGCGTAGGCGTTGTAAGTAGTCTTCAGGTTGATTGGGTTCACGCATTGCGATTCACTCTCATTTATCAATTTGTGTAGGTTTCAAAATTGTTCTTAATAGACTTAACGTCTTTTTTCATAAGTTGTTTACGGAATAATTGTACACGATTTAAATAGGGAATGCCAATAAAAAGGGTAAGGGTGGCAGTGTTTAGTTTTTGGAGGATATTATTTCGGAAAGGTGTTGTCCAGATTCAAATGCGTTGGCGTAAAAGTTTTGGAAGGATGGGCGGTACAGGACTTGAACCTGTGACCTCTTGCATGTCAAGCAAACGCTCTAGCCACCTGAGCTAACCGCCCGTCGAAAAAAAGAATGGAGGTGGCGGTCGGAATCGAACCGACGAATAAGAGTTTTGCAGACTCTGGCCTTACCACTTGGCTACGCCACCACAAAAAATGGAGCGGGAGACGAGATTTGAACTCGCGACCTCCACCTTGGCAAGGTGGAGCTCTACCACTGAGCTACTCCCGCATATTTCGACAATTCGCACAGAAGAGATTACACTCTTCAAAAGCATATATAGTTTAATATATTTGCCTTTGAATGTCAAGTTAATTTTCGATTAAAATAACAAAAATTCAAAATTTTTGACAAAAATTTTTGACAACGCCGAGATGTGCAACAAATTAAGTGCGATAGTCGGCATTGATTCGGATATAGTCGTAAGAATAATCACACGTCCACATCGTTATCTCTGTATCACCCGCACGGAGATCAATCGTGATACGCAC
>JAPOOP010000343.1 GCA_026713385.1 Candidatus Poribacteria bacterium
AGAGCATGAAGATGACACGGTCTCTGTGAAACTTTTAGGTGTAGATGTATACGATCCGAAGCAGGGTTTGATCCGTTCTGATACGCCGGGGGACATTGCCTGTTGGTTCATTGATACTGCTTATACTGGTGAGGCATTTTTCGTGCGGCATGCGTATTTCACAGGTGCAGACGAACCATATAAGCAGCTGCAGCGTGCTTTAAATTCGGAGATCGATGAAGAGATGTGGGAGGCACTCTATCGGATAGAAAGCCTTCCTTTCGCGAAGCCTGAGACGGGTAAAATTGCAGTTAAGGTCATCAATCACTATGGCGATGAGGTTATGAAGGAGTATAAGGTATAGGCGTTTTGGTAAGGATACAGTGTTAATTGTCTGAATCGCGGATTACACGGATTACGCGAATTTTAAAGAGTTTTTCCCTAAATCTGTGTTGCCTTGCGGTTTGGATTTGCCTTGAATTTCCTTAGGAAACTGCGTATAATAGCGTTAACACGGAGGCAGGAAAATGATTACGCATATACGGATGAAAAACTTCAAATCGTGGAAAGATAGTGATAAGGTGGAACTTGCGCCGTTGACAGGTTTTTTCGGCACGAACAGTTCTGGAAAGAGTAGTTTGTTGCAGATGTTGCTGTTGCTTAAGCAGACTGTTGGGAGCAAGGAGGTTCTTTTTTTCGGCGATGAAACATCTCTTATTAAACTTGGTAATTTCCGAGAAGTTATTCATGAGCATAAAGAAGATGCATTGCTTGAGTTGGAATTTGAATGCAAATCCCTAAAACCATTAACTATTACAACCCTTCAATTGATTGATAGATACAGGCATTACTATGACTATGCTCCAATGGATATAGATAGTTTTATTTTTCACACTGCCATCTGCGAAAGTGACAGTGGTATGTCTATTAATTATTTTTCTTACACAGTTGGGCCCGAGGCGATTCAAAAAATAAAGTGGGAAGGTGGGAACCTTTACTATGGAAATAGACAAGGGAGCCACGTAGGTGTAGCAAACTGTTATGGCCCCCCAACGAGCGGTTACACAGAACAGTTATCACCTCTTTCCTCTGCCTTTGAAAATCTATTTGCTGACATCTACTATCTTGGTCCGACTCGCGTTCACCCGAAACGACTTTATCATTGGGAAAGGACACACCCCAAGGAGATAGATCTGTGGGGGAATAAAGCTGTTGACGCGTTACTTTCCGCCCGCGTTAGACAATTAACAACCGCTTACAACGGAAAAAGTGTCCCAATCGAGGAACGAATATCCAAGTGGCTTCAAAAGTTGGAGCTCGCCCACTCCTTTTCGCTTGTTCCGAAAGGCTCTTTAGACGATAACAATTACGAAATTCGCATCCGAAAAACCCCGAACAGTGCAGAAGTCACGTTAGCCGACCTGGGGCACGGAGTCAGTGATTTATTTCCTCTATTGGTTCATTGTTGTTATGTGCCAGAAGGGTCAACACTAATTTTGGAACAACCCGGTATCCATCTGCATCCAAAGGCACAAGCCGATCTTGCTGATTTATTTTTGGAAGTTATCAGAGAACGCAATCTCCAGATTTTGGTAGAGAGCCACAGCGAACACTTGTTAACCCGCTTACAGCGACGAGTCGCAGAGAAACAGATTGGTCAGGACGATGTCGCCCTCTATTTCTGCAGGAATATCGACGGGGAGTCAACTAAAGAGCGGTTGGAAGTAACTGAATCAGGAGACATCAAGAACTGGCCTGAAAATTTCTTTGGGGATGTAATGGGCGATATGTTTGCTATGACTGACAAACAGGTCGAGCGTATGACTGACCAGGATCCGGAGGGTTAATGAACGCTGTTATAATTGATACGAATGTGATGGTGGTTGCGAATGGTAAAGCTGCTGCGCCACAGGCTCGTTGCAAATGCATTATCCGTTGTCGTGCGCGGCTCGCCGAGATCCTCAGGGGCACCGAGATGATACTCCTTGATGACAAAAAGCGAATGATTCAAGAATACAAAAGTAACCTAAACGCAAAAGGACGTGGACATGGGGATCGGTTTTGGCAAGAATTGGTAAGAAGGATGTGGAGGCAAGAAGAAGGACAAGAAAAGGTTATCAGAGCACGTATCACGCCAGCGGCTGGAAATGGTACCGATTTTGAAGAATTTCCTAATGATGATGCATCACTAAAAGGGTTTCATAAAAAGGACCGGAAATTTGTTGCTGTTGCACTTGCATACCAGTGCGACACTGGACAGGATGCCCCAATTCTAAAAGCGGAGGACAGTGGCTGGGAGGAATTTCGCGACGCGCTTGCAGCCCATGGGGTCCACGTTGATTCTATCTGTGAGGACAACCGCTAATGCCTCAGCGAACGAAGTCCAATATAGGAAAGACGTTATGCAGAAGCACATACACATGAC
>JAPOOP010000139.1 GCA_026713385.1 Candidatus Poribacteria bacterium
CCCCTGAACACTTCGCAAAGTTGGATTATCTCTGCCCGACCGGTTCCTATAAAGATCGAGGTGCGTCCGTCCTGCTCACGCACCTTAAGGCACTTGGGGTTGATACTGTTGTTGAAGATTCATCGGGCAATGCGGGTGCCGCGATAGCCGCCTACAGCGCGAGGGCAGGTATCCACTGCACCATCTACTGCCCGGAATCCACCTCAAAAGGTAAATTGAGACAGATTTCCGCTTACGGTGCCGAATTAAAACTGGTGGCAGGAAACCGTATGGCGACGACAGAGGCAGTGAAGCTCGCCGCGGAGACCACCTGCTATGCCTCTCATAATTGGCACCCGTTTTTCTTGGAAGGCACAAAGACACTCGCGTATGAAATTACCGAACAACTCGGATGGCGTGCCCCGACACATGTCTTATGTCCAGTCGGATTCGGGAGTATCTATTTAGGACTCGCCATCGGATTCCGTGAATTGCAAACACAAGGGATTATCGAAAGCATTCCTCGGCTCCTTGGTGTCCAACCCGATGTCTGCTGTCCAATTTACAACGCTTACTTTGAAAAAAGGACAGCTATCTCAAGAATGAAACAGACTGGAGACACACTTGCTGAAGGCATCACTGCGGAACTCCCCATCCGAGGCGACAATATTGTGGAAGCACTCCATTCCACAAACGGCGCATTTACCACAGTCAACGGTACAGACATCGAGGACGGCATGAAAACGCTTGCCTCCAAAGGGATTTATGTGGAACCTACGTCTGCCGTAATCGTTAAAGCATATCAGAAATTCCAAGAAGCAAGCGTCATCCAAGAAGGCGATTTGACAGTCTCAATCCTCACCGGTATCGGTTTAAAGGCAAGCAAATGAGAGAAAACAGACCTGATATTACGAGATTAATTACCGTATGCGCGCTGATCCTGCTTTTTATCTTGGTTATTGGCGCATTACGCGCACGCGAACACTCGTTCTTCCGCATCGGTGCCAGCACTAACAAAAATCGAGAGACACTTCCTGACACCGTTAAACGGCGCGACAAACTCCATAGCGATCGATGGCACAAAGGTTTTCGACTGCTTCGGTATTGGTGGACGGGTGGTGCCGCGGTCTATGTTGCAGAGATGGACCGCACGGCGAGTAACCTCCAATTCCATGTTGAACTCGCCAACAATCAAATCTTAGGACGCGAAACCATCACCGGGGCGACGAGGCGACTCATGGAAAAAGACGTGCTACCGCTCGCAGGGGTCAATGGAAGTTTCGGCATCCGAGAGGACAATCGCGGACGCGGCGGTATGATGTTCAATCTTCATATCCAAAAGGGTGAACTGGTGAGTATCTCCACACCGCTGAATAGGTGGGGATATTCGCCGCCATCCCCGTGGGGTGAAACGAGTTTCGGCGTAACGCCCGATGGCGAGTTTCTTTTGGATAGAGTGAAACTCAACGGCAAACTCCGTATGGAGGGTCAGACTTCCGATACACTTCCGATCGATGCAGTTAACCAAATCTGCGATTCATCGTGCCCAACTGTCATCTATACACCACGTTTCGGACGTAGAACTTTAACGCGCCGATGCTACGAGTTCACGCTCAGACAAATTGAACTCCCGATCACCGGAAAATACACAAGCAGATTCGTCGTCACTGCGGTGAACCCGCGCGGCAACAGCATCATCCCATTTGATGGGGTTGTTCTTGCGATTGAACCAAGTTTGGCACGCGACTGGACAGACAAAATCACCAAATCCACAGCAGGCACATTGGAAATTGCCCTCACGCCTAAAAAATGGCAACATGTTCAGCAAGGTATTGGTGGCAACCTACGCCTCGTGCGAGACGGTAAAGTCGAACCTGAACTCGTCGAGTTTGGAGAGTCACGCGGGGGTAGCGCATACAGGCATCGCAACGCCGCGTCCCGTCACCCACGCAGTGCCCTCGGATTTAACGATGAAAAACTATTCCTCATCGCCATCGACGGTCGGCAGCCCGGGTACAGTATGGGAATGACGCTCTATCACATGGGAACATTTTTCAGTGAACTCGGTATCAAACACGCCATCAACTTCGATGGTGGAAGCTCCTCAACATTATGGGCACTCGGAAGGGTCGCGAACAGCCCCGCGCACGGCTACGAACGCCGTATTTTCAACGTCGCGATGATTCGCGCCAAAAAATAAACGAAAGCAATCAGCAATATCTCAAAGGGAGTCCGTAACGAAGTGGAGGACAAATTTTTGAAAGGCACGTGTCTCCTAAAACCGCTCCTGCTACTGACCATCCTGTTAATACTTGCGTGTTCAAACAGGAACACACCGCAGGAAGTTAGTGAAGACTTCATCTATAACTACTACCAACACGCCGACCAAGCAGCGGCGTTACAACTCAGCCACGGACTCGCCGCAGAAAAATTGGAAGATGAAATTGCGCGTGTGAGTGAAGTTCGGTCCTTAGATCAACAAATTGATGAGATGCCGAAGATTGAATACGAACTTATTGGCACAGAAGAGGAACCGACACATGTGCTATTCAACTATAGGCTCACCATCATAAGCAGAGGCACGACAACGCACACCCGAAACGTCGTCATTAACACCGAACAGATTGATGGGCACTGGAAAGTCGTCAACTTCGACGAGTATTAAGGCGTTACAACTCTCATAGAATGTATTTATGGAAGAAAAAGAAATGAAACCTGTCTTCTGGGTTGGGGACTCCAGGAAACGGCTCTTAACATTTCCTGCCAGCGTGCGGGGTGAGATCGGTTTCGTCTTGGAAAGAGCACAAGCTGGCCTAACACATCACAATGCCAAATCCTTACGAGGATTCTCAGGCGTGTATGAAATTGTGAGCAATTATGACAGAAACACCTATCGAGCCATTTATGCAGTCAATCTGGGGAAGATGATTTATGTACTCCATTGTTTCCAGAAAAAATCGAAATTCAGGATAAAAACGCCCAAGAAGGAAATCGACTTAATCCGTAGGCGTTTGAACTTGGCAAAGGAACTTGCTCAGCAGGAGAATGAAAATGACTAAAGAAAAAATTGAATATGAAGTAGGCAGCGGTAATGTATTCAAGGATTTGGAAATTCCCAATCCAGAGGAATACCTCGCGAAAACTCGTCTTGCCTTAATAATCTATGATATTATAACCGAAAGGAAACTTAAACGTGGCAAGGCGGCTACACAACTGGGGATTAGTAAGTCCGAAGTCACAGCACTTCTAAATGGCAGACTGGACGACTTTTCGATCGAACGTCTATTTGCATTGCTTAGAAAATTGGATCGGGACATTGAAATTGTTGTCCGAGAGAGACCTGCTGATACACCTGCTGCCGAGATTAACATCTCAAAGGCTGTCTGAGACATTCTGCACAACCCAACTGCAACTAATTTTTTCAAAGGCACGTGTCTGCGAAACCCATGCCAACCCTCCGCAAGGAAAATTAGAACATCTTTTCTTGTATAACCTAAAAACCGTAGCCCGTAATGAAATGGAGGGCGGATTTATGGAAGGCACGTATCTGCTAAACCCACACCAGCCCTCCGCAAGGTAAAATTAAAATATGAAAACTGGAAAAGTTGCTGTCTTCACAGAAGCACAAACGCCCATGGAATTCCGGGAATACCCGATCCCATCCGTCACACCCGATGACATGCTCGTCCGGATCCGTATGGCGAACATCTGCGGTTCCGACCTACATTTCTGGCGCGGACATGGACCCAAAATCGAGAGCGGAATCCCCCAAGTGCTCGGACACGAAATGATCGGCACGATCGAAGCCATGGGACGTAACATCACAATGGATAGCACCGGACAACCGCTAACCGAAGGCGATCGCATCGCCTATTCCTACTTCAAACCGTGTCAACACTGTTGGATGTGTCTCAATGGAAAACCCGGATGTCCGAACCGCTACCGAGATTGGCTCGGTGTTTCCAGCGAGCAGGCACCGCATTTCCACGGTGC
>JAPOOP010000137.1 GCA_026713385.1 Candidatus Poribacteria bacterium
AACCATTATGGGCACTTCCAACTTGCTGTGAGTACTTGGGCTTCTGAGCAGGATCGAGAGAAGACTTTACATCATTTAAAAGTCGCTCAGGACTCCTACGTGGTAACTCCGTATAATCAAGATACCTACTACCCGACTTTCCTCGAGACCCCCGAATTTTCGGACGTAAAGGATGATCCAGAGTTTCTGAAAGTGCTGGGACAGCAGTAGAACAGCATTTATTCAGGGGACTCAGCAATTTTAAGTATTAACATTGAAGTTTTGAATCCGCACTTGGGTTGGAAGGGTGGAAGATAGCGGACTCCGTGTTCTTCCACCCTTCCTCTTCTTCCATCCTTCCTCAAAACCTAATATTGCTTATAGGAAAATCTAAAATGAAACTTCGTGATGCTATCATCGCGGGCGTAAAGCCCCTCGCGCAAAATAGACTCCGTGCAGGATTGTCCATTCTCGGCATCTTCATCGGGATTGCGGGTGTGCTCTGCATGATCGCTATCGGCGATGGTGCGAAACGCATCATCGCTCAAAACTTGGAAATGATGGGGGGTGCCAATCAAATCGCATTCTGGACACGAACTTCTATTTGGAAGGGGCAGCGGCTCGTCCGGCGCACTACAGAGCGGTATACCCTTGAGGACGCTTCTGCAGTTGAGGCAGAATGCCCCGATGTGCTGTATGTCTTGCCGAAAGTAGAAGACTTCAACACCTTTGTTAGCAACCGAAACGGGAATCAAGCGAAAGCGCGTTTAGAAGGTATCACAGCGGACTACGCTCTCGGCATGGGGTGGGCAGTTCACGCTGGCAGATTCATCTCCGACAGCGATATCGAAAGTGCAAAGCAGGTGTGTGTCTTGGGTGCTAACACCGCCAGTGAGCTTTTTGGGGAAACATCGCCCATCGGACAAGAGGTGAAGGTTCGATATCATTGGCGGCAATCACAGATTAGGTTGCGGGTTATCGGAGTGATGGCAACAAAAGGCATGAGCCTCAGCGACACGTATTCTTTGGATGATGCTATTTCTGTGCCACTGACCACCTATCAACAACGGGTGAAAGGCTTTCGTTACGTTGATTACTTGCTCGTCTTTTTTAGAAAAGGTGCAGAGATGGACAGTATTATTGACTCTGTTAAAAACACCCTGCGTAAAAGACACCGAGGGAAAGATGAGTTTATCGGGGTCTGGATAGCGAAATTGACGGCTCACCGACTTTTCCACATTCAAAAAGTGATAAAAATCACCTTGGGCAGCATTGCCGGTTTCTCGCTATTCGTCAGTGGTGTTGGCATCATGAATATCTGCCTCGTTTCTGTGGGTGAAAAGACGCGGGAGATAGGCTTACGAAAATCGGTCGGTGCGAAAGGAATTCACATTTTTTGTCAATTTTTGACGGAATCAATTTGTCTCTGCCTCTGCGGTGGGGTGCTCGGCATTGCTGGCGGTTGGGGTGCGGCGCACGGGATGGCATGGCTCGCGGTGCGGATTGTGCCAATTGTGGAGACGTGGCCCGTCGTCCTCTCCCTTCCGTGGATATTGACCTCTGTTATTTTCTCGATTGTCATGGGCATAGGATTCGGTGTCTATCCTGCAATGCGGGCGGCCCGGCTTTCACCAGTCGACGCGCTCCACACCGAGAATTAACGCTGGCGCATGTGATAACCATCATTCCCCTAATTCTCTCTACGTCTACCCTACAAACCCTTAATTAAGAAGCTATTCTATTTTTTTTTGCATTCCCAGCATCCACGTGTTATAATATATAGCGTTGTTTGATAAGAGGCTACCATCTGATAAACATGTTCCGTTTTTGGCGCAGCTTGCAAGCCAAAATTTGCTGTTAAAAATGAAGGTGCAGCGATGTTGATATTTAAGGAACGGCTGAAACAC
>JAPOOP010000136.1 GCA_026713385.1 Candidatus Poribacteria bacterium
AAAAAGAATTGTTTGAAGAACTTATCGGTGTTATAGCGACATTAAGAAGTGAAAATGGGTGTCCGTGGGATCGGGAACAGACACATGAAACGCTGAAATCCACACTCATTGAGGAAACCTATGAAACGCTTGAAGCAATCGATACAGGCGATCCGAAAAAATTGAAAGAGGAATTGGGCGATCTCCTGCTGAATATCATGCTCCAAGCACAGATCGCGGCAGAGCATAAGAATTTTGACATTTACGCCGTAATCGAAACACTAACAGAGAAACTCATTCGGCGACATCCGCATGTCTTTGGCGATGTCAATGTTGAGGATTCAGACGAAGTTGTGAAAAACTGGGAGGAGATTAAACGCCAGGAGGCAGGTTACGAAGACCGGAAATCTGTCCTTGATGGGATTCCGGACGCGCTTCCGACACTTCTCCGCGCCCAGAAGATACAGAACCGAGCCGCGCGTGTCGGTTTCGATTGGGATAAACTCAGCGATGTTGTTGCCAAAGTCGACGAAGAACTCCAAGAGGTCAAGGCAAGTATCAGTGCTGATAAACCAGAAGCAATTTCGATGGAACTCGGAGATCTGTTCTTTGCCGTTGCTAATCTGTGTCGCTTTATGGATGTCCAAGCCGAAGAAACATTGCGAGGCGCGAATCGTAAGTTTATGACACGCTTTAAATGGATGGAAGCAGAATTAGAACGCCGTGGCACAAATTTTGAAGCACAAGACTTAGAGAGTCTTGATGTAATCTGGGAAGAAGCAAAAAAAGCGGAAGTTGACACGGATTAATTCTGTCTTTATACGCACTTTCTGACATAGAGATATAGGGGACGGAACAAGAACACAGGTGGACGAATGGCAAACTCACTACTGGATTTGTTGATACAAAAGTGCGAAAATCATCCGGACTATGAACGGTACACCGAACTCTTCAATCGATTGGATCCGACAGCATCGCCGCAGATAGAACTGGTGCACCGTGCTGCACCATCAATATCTGAACGTGGCAAAAAACTCGGCATTTTTTCAGGTTCCTTTAATCCCTTAACGCTTGCGCATACCAAGATGATTGAGGACACAATCGCTAAATACCAACTGGATGAATTGCTCCTTCTCCTTGCGAAGGCGAATGTAGATAAAACCGTGTTCGGCTTACCGCTTGCCGCGAGGCTCTTGACGCTCAAAAGGTACGCCGAGGATCGCCCAAAATTTTCCGTAGGTGTATCAAGCCACGGCAGGTATATTGATAAAGTTACCGCTTTAAAAGTTATTTTGCCCCCGGAAACCGAGTTCCACTTTATCGTTGGATACGATACCCTCGTGAGAATTTTCGATCCCATATACTACACAGATTTTCACTCGGAGTTAGGAAAACTCTTTAGAGAAGCCCGTTTCATTGTAGCGAATCGGGCGGAGGCAGATATCAAGACAATAGAGTCTTTCATGAGCCAACCGAAAATTCGTCGGTATATCCCTTACGTTTCATGCGTTCTGTTGCCTGACGTTTACGCGTATATGTCATCGACAGAAGTCAGAGAACTGTTGATGCAGGGTGAAACCATTGAACATCTTGTACCCACCAGTATTCTTGCCATGCTTGACTAAAGCCTTCCAACACCACAGAAATCAAACGGGCAGTATCGTTTTAAGATGACGGTACAAATACTCGTCCCTGTCGGCGATTCTCTCGAAAACCCTGTTTTATCTGTTCTTTTGAAAGGATTCACCCCGAAACGCATCATATCAAATGTTTCAATTTTGCTACATACGTCATAGAGTCCCTGTCCTATTGTGTTTAATTATCAACATTTTTATGACTTATCGCCCTATTATGGCATTTCAGCGATGGCATGATTATTGCTACTCCCTAATCATTATCCTATTAGCCGGAAAACTTAATATATAAATTTGAAACCGACTAATAGATTTTTCGTTTACTAAATGCAATAATTCAGGTGATATTCTCAAAATTTGAGAAACGCCAGCAGGTTCATATAGAGCCATCATAAAAATTCCATATTGAGGAGAACGTACGATGTTCAACGGAATAGAAATCATTATCGGTAGTTTGGGTGCCCTCATCGGTATCGGTGGCGGTTACTTAGTCCTTTCTGCCTTCTTCGCGGGCATCCGGCATATAACGAAGCCCGGTGCCGTTGAAGTCAAAGAGACGGCACAGAAGAAATAGTCATTGGACTCATAGGCGACGCCAACAGGCTTGACAATTGAAGTGTTTTGTGTTATAATGTTACAAGCATCCGCGGAGGGTTTACCACCGCGCATTTTTTCGTGCCTGATACATTGCAAAATACGACGTTTACATTGAAAACGAACAGCGGCAGCTATGCAGTATCGCGCCCTCCATTCATGGAATGTTACCCCTGAAGAGGCACGGAGGATCCAAAATGGACTCCGTACGCAGGTGGTTAGAACAGACCGGTTTGGGAAAATCAATACCGTTGCTGGGGTAGATATCGGACTGAAAAAGGACATCGCACGCGCATCCGTGGTAGTCCTCAGTTTTCCCGAGTTGCAGGTGGTAGATAACGTGGTTACTGAAAGCCCTGTTCGTTTTCCTTATATACCGGGGTTGTTGTCCTTTCGGGAAATCCCGCCGTTACTCACAGCATTCACACAGTTGCAAATCGAGCCTGACTTGGTGATAGTAGACGGGCAGGGGATCGCGCACCCAAGGCAGTTTGGACTTGCATCGCATTTGGGACTGATTTTGGATAAACCGACGATTGGATGTGCCAAATCCCGGCTTTGTGGACAATACGAGGAACCGGAATCGGAACAGGGATCTTATACGTACCTGATGGATAAAGGAGAGGTAATCGGCGCCGTTGTTCGCACGCGCACAAATGTTAAGGGGGTCTATATATCTATAGGACACCAAATCTCATTGGATTCAGCACGCACATTGACACTCGCGTGTTGTCGAGGCTACCGCTTACCTGAAACGACCCGTTATGCACATAAAGCAGCGTCCAGCAAAGTACCCCAAAATACGCCAATGATTCCAATACCATGAATGATAGCACTTCGCTTCACTGGTCGTTTGACTACAATTACGGTGCGCAAAACCCCCAATTTGCACAAGAATTGATCCGGACGCTTCGCGGATATGATCCGGAAGTTGGCGCACACAGCACCCAGATAGCACAGACTATCACGCATGTTTACGATGTACTGCCGAACTATTGGCGCGGCTATAATAGGGGCGGTAACACAGAGACACTGAGCATCGGAACAGCCGTCATTGAACGGAGCAAACACAACAATCTATGGCACTACTCTGTCAAATACGAGAATACAACAAGTGGCGAGAATTTGCGAATGCAATTTTGTTGTAGTGATGAAAATTACCGTCCGCTTAGGGATAATTGGAGTGTTGATGCCCGAAATAGTGCCAGCGATGAATATTCTCAATTGGTATGCGCTGGTTATCTCACCTCAGATTCAGAGGTGCGGCTGCGCATCAACGGTGCTGAAATCGCTGCAGGAACGGTGGATGCCTCTGTCAAATTGACATGCAATTGGGCACTTTTCGATGTGATTCCCACGCTTTCCCAAACTATTCAGGAGTCAGGCGATGGAATAGACATTAATGTACTCGAAGACCTGGAGCAACTTAGACGAAAAAGCAGACTCGGCTTCCTTGAATCGATAGAGATCCCTATTCCGCTTGACGGTTATTATCTTTACGGTACCGGACTTTTGCCTTCGTATTGGTGGCTTGATGCACGCGGAGACATCGCTATCGCTTCAACCTTCTTCGAGACCTTGGTGCTTAGGGAGAAGACGGGGGACCGTGTATGAACGAACGCCCCAATATTCTTTTTATCAACACCGACCAGCACTCGTGGGATGCAATCTCGGCTTACGGAAACCCGTTTCTTCAAACACCCAATATTGATGAACTTCATCGGAACGGAACCTCCTTTCGTAGATCGTTCTGTACCGACCCTGTGTGTGCCGCCGCTCGTTCCAGTTGGGCGACAGGTCTATACACCTCCGAAACAGGTGTCCCGTTTAACGGCGGATTCCTGCACCCAGAAATTCCTGACCTTGGACAACTGCTCAATGCCAACGGCTACCAAGCATTCCATTGCGGCAAGTGGCATGTTCCGGGCAGAAATGCCCGCGAGAGTTTTCAGACCCTCTATTACGGGCAACAGGATATTGGGGCAGGCGGTGCCGCATACTATGATTCAGCATCTACGCACGCAGTTGCTGATTTCTTGACGAACTACGATGGCGACGATCCGTTTTATCTCCAGATCGGCTTTGTTGATCCGCATGATGTGTGTGAATATTTGCATAACCATGAGGAGAAGCATATCCCAAATCCACTGGAACAGGGGATTATTTCGGAGGACGATCTGCCGCCGCTTCCAGAAAACTTCGATTACGATGAACGGGAGACGGTGTTGCATCGTGTCTGCCGGAGGGTTGACGACGCGCTTATCCATGCAGCTATTCTCAAAGGGGTACGTGGTTGGGATGAACGCCACTGGCGTTATCTGAGATGGAACTATTACAGGTTTATCGAAAAGGTTGATGCAGAGATCGGGAGAGTCCTCGCGCTGCTGCGAGAGACATCTCTGCACCACAATACGCTCATCATATTCAGCGCTGACCACGGGGAGGCGTGTGGTAGCCACCAGATGTTCCAGAAATTCACGCTCTACGAAGAGAGCGTGAGAGTGCCGTTCATCGTCGCGTGTTTGGGAGAAGAGGTTCCTGTTGAGAAGGATCGGTTTGACGAAACGCATTTCGTTTCTGGTGTCGATCTACTCCCTACCGTCTGTGATTACGCCGGTATTGACGCACCTGATACGGCACACGGATTGAGTGTCCGTCCGCTGGCAGAGCGGAGAGATGCTCCTTGGCGAGATTACGCCTACATAGAGAGCAATTACTGGGGACGTGCAATTGTCACTGACCGGTATAAATACGTTACAGAATACAAACCCAAAGTTGTAGAGGATTTCCAGCCTCCTGGACCAGATGGTGAGCAACTTGGGCTTGCGCAGTTGTTTGATCGGCACGACGATCCGAGAGAGACAGAGAATCTTGCACAGGATACAGCCTACGGTGAAGTTGTTGAGACGTGTCGAAAAAAACTGTTTGCCCAAGAAGCGAAACTCCATCGGCAACAAATCGTGCATCCAAGCCCAAAACGGGTAATATCGAATTGGGGCAATCGGCTACGGACCTATTGGCAGCAAGACGAATAAAACATATTTTTTAATCTATGGAGTCTCTGCCCTGTACGCCATTCTATCGTTTTTTTGTAAGACTGGGCGGTAAGCCCGTAATGTAATGGAGGGCGGCTCGAACACGCAAACCGTTGAAACACAAACCGCTTTGTTTATCCGCAAGGGAAAATTAAAAGATGAATATATTTTCAAAACGCTTAAATCGACTCCCGCCATACATGTTCGGTAAACTCAGACAGTTAACACACGAACGTCGGCAGCAAGGAATTGATATTATAGATTTGGCGATGGGCAATCCGAACCAACCAACTCCGCAACCTATTATTGATAAATTGACGGAGGCGGCGCAAGAAGTCAGGAATCACCGTTATTCGGTTTCGCGTGGGATCTACAATCTGCGTAGGGAAGTCAGTTGGCATTATGAACGCCGATTCGGTGTTGATATTGATCCGGATGAAGAAGCAATCGCTGTTATTGGCACCAAGGAGGGACTCGGACACCTCGCTTTAGCATTGATTGACAATGGGGACTTAGCGATGGTCCCGAATCCGACCTTTCCCATTCACATGTACAGCATTGTGCTCGCCGGTGGAAGTGTTGTGAGCATACCGCTGACAGAAGAGAACGATTTTATCCCCTCGCTCACCGAAATCACACGTGACATTTGGCCGAGACCCAAGGTGTTAATCTTAAGTTTTCCGCACAATCCAACGGGGGCTGTCGTTGACCTTGGGTTCTTTGAAGAGATTGTCGCGTTCGCGAAAAGCCAAGAAATCGTTGTGATCCACGATTTGGCTTATGCTGACATTGTTTTTGATGGCTACAAGGCACCAAGTCTCTTGCAGGCGAAGGGAGCGAAGGATATCGGTATCGAATTTATCTCTCTGTCTAAATCCTACAATATGGCGGGATGGCGGTGTGGATTTGCTGCTGGAAATCGTGAAATTGTCGAGGCACTCGCTCGGATTAAAGGGTATTACGATTATGGGATTTTCGCACCGATTCAGGTTGCCGCAATTATGGCACTGCGCACCCCACTGGATACGGTAATGGAAAACGCTGCCGTTTATCAAAAACGTCGTGATGTGCTTGTCGATGGTCTGAACAGGATCGGATGGAAAGTCCCAAAACCGCAGGCTTCAATGTTCGTCTGGGCACCGATTCCTGAAGCATGGAAGCACTTAAGCTCCATGGAATTCGCCATGAAACTTCTGAGCGAGGCAGAGGTCTGTGTCTCTCCCGGTGCAGGATTCGGGCATAACGGCGAGGGGTATATCCGCATTGCCCTTGTAGAGAATGAAGATCGGATTCGTCAGGCAGTGCGTCAAATCCGGCGAGCACTGTTCGGTTAAGATTGGCTCGCAACCACATTCTTTCCTTGTGAGGCGCGACTTAAAACCTCACCCATAACGGAAAAGGTCAACGCGCCTCTATTCCAGTCCCCACTGTTTCTTCGCTTCTTCAAACGAAATCTGCTGGCTACCCGTATGAGAGATCGGATTTTTGCCGACCCACCGCTCATCAATCGGATGCGCCGCGGGTTGGAAACGGATGTCACAACTGATTCGCCATCTATCGGAGAGATTCTTCGTTGAGGTGTGCATCGTGTGCATGGTAAAGATGATGACATCTCCCATCTCGAAATCCGCTGTCTGCCACTCACCGCCATATTTTTCACTGATCTCCATCGGAACGTTCCCGAAATGTCCAGGGGTGCCGTCTTTGTCAACATCAGTTTTGCCGTAGGTATCCCGAATTCGTGCGAAACTTGGAAGGTTATGCGACCCGACGAGCACAGTCAATGTTCCCATCGTTGCCGGTACATCACCAAACGGCACCCAACAGGTGTGCAACTGCTCCGAACCTCTCCCCATATAGACGAAATCGAAATGCGGTCCCGACCAACCGTCAGGGCGGACGAACCGTAACCACTTGTAATCGAAAGTTCGGGTATCGCCGCTAAAGAAGGTTCGGAAGAACTTGAAAAGTTCATCTCCCTCCAAAACCGCCTGTACGTCTGGATGGTGCGTGACGGCGGGCGTGCCCATTGTTCGTCCAGGGCGACCACCACCAGCGACCGCCTCCATTATGTCAGTGCCGGACTTGAAAACGTCGTCTTTTCCGTTTCCGTTGGCATATTCAAGAATAGCCTGACGGCCCGCGACAACTTTTTCTTTATCGATTAAGCCACGAACGAGGAGATATCCGTCCTCTGCTATTTGGTTGTGCAAGCCTTCTGCTGAATCGAGTACAGCGTTGCAGTCCCGAAGCACACCGAGATGTGGACCGGGAAAGGTGAGTTCATGATCTCCGAGAAAAACAGTTTCCGCCATAATTTCCCTCCGAATCGGGACGGTTCAATCCGTCGCGCCCCAAGTTGAAAAAGTGCTTTGTCTGTTTTAAATAGCCTTTATGTTATAATATTTATAGTGAATTGATAGTATTTGAATACTATCTCCGTCTTGCGAAGTTGTCTAAATATCAGTAAGACTATTTTAACAAAACTTGGCAATTAGTGCAAGCGCATAACTCATTGACAGAACCGTTCAGTTTTTTATTCTGCAGATTCCCAATTATGGTAAGTGCGGTTTCCTAACCAGGGTTCCCACCCGTTACTGGGAAGGGACACCGGATCTGCGTCAAAGCCACTAAATTATCGGATCTATAGTCTCAGCGGGGCGAAATATGTATAAACAAACCTACGCCTCGAAAATGAAATATTCCTCCAGCACAAAAATTGGGATTGACGAAACAGTGAATATCTATTAGAATGCCGACAATACTCAGCATTTACGACATAGGCGACCGGACTTGTTTTACAGGGAGGAAAAGAAATGAGAAACTTGGTGACAAGTTTGACAGTTCTAAGTACTTGTATTAAAAGCATCTGTTTAACATTGTGTTTATGTGTGATGTCACAGGCGGCGGAAGATCCTTCCTTGGTTCTATACTTCGATTTTGAAGAAGGTGGGGGCGATACAGTAGAAGATCGTTCGGACTATGGCAATGATGGAACTATAGAGGGGGATGCCGTACGGGGTGATGGGAAAATTGGCAAGGGATTGGAAATTGATATTGGTTCTTTTGTCCTTGTACCTGATTCCGATGATTTCAAAATTACAGATGAACTAACATTGGCTTGCTGGGTAAAACCTACCGATTTTGCGCCGGAAGCTTGGCAGGGAAATACGCTCGACTTCTTAGTGTGCCGATGGAATTGGGGTCAGGGTGATCACAGATGTTATGAGATGTACCTTCAATCTCACAAACCGGCACTGGTTGTTTCATCCGACGGCACTGATGGCGGAAGTTCCGTAGTTGCTGCCGCAGAGCCTATAGCACTTGACCAGTGGGTTAACATTATAGGCATCTTTGACGGCTCAAAAGTTAAGATATATGTTGATGGCGAAGAAAAAGGGGCGGAAGACCACAAAGGGAATATATTTGCCGGAGAGGGACCGATAATCATCGGAGATAACAATTTCGGTGGGGCACCTGATTTTCACTTTGTTGGTGCTATAGACGAGGTTGCTGTCTATGATCGAGTGTTAAATCAACATGAAATTGAGGCAAAGATCGCTCGGGGACACGCCGCGGAGGTTGACCCCGAAGGTAAATTGTCAACCGTGTGGGCGCACGTTAAATCCCAATATTGAGAAATTTTAGGAGTTCACTGATGAAAGAATATTTGGAGATACAAAAACCTGAACTCGGTTACACGTACGAGTTTGAAACCGATCAACTTTCTCTCGTGTCCGAATGTCTTGAGGCGCACGGTTTTGCGATTATCAAAGATGTCTTACCTCCTGACTTAGTCGACAGTTTAAAACAGGCGGTCTTCGATGGCACGGATCCAAATAGGGAATTGGAGCACGGACAGAGCAGCACCCGGCACGTTTGGATTGAGTCGGGACCCGGGGCTTGGCAATTACTCGGATATGAACCCTTTATGAAAATCCACCGACACCTGATTGGTACAAAGGAATTGACCCTCCACCGGTCTGCCGCTATCATTCGGATGCCTGGGTCTCAGCCTGTTGCATGGCACACGGATTGGTGTGGATTCTCAACAGGCGCGCCGAAAAATTCAGGGGATGTCCTGAACCGTGGACTCTGGCCCTCAGGCAAGTGGTTTTACCTGACAGGTTCTCGTCCAGAACACGGCGGGTTGTGCGTAATTGAGGGTTCTCACGTGGAGAATTGGGAAGGTCCCGAAGGCTTCAAGCTGACAGCGGACAAACGCTCCTTCTACAAAATCGGCGAAGAAGAGAAGGCGTATGTAGGTTTCGATATCCCGGGCTTAGTGCCGCTCTTTACGAATCCGGGCGACATGATTGTGTTTGCGCATCGGACGTATCACGGTGCATTTCCGAACCAGATTGATGAAATTCGGTTGTCGTGCGGTGTCGGTTTTCGGAGTCGGGACCACCACATCGATATTCCGTGGGAAATCCCAGAAGAAGGCAGGCAGTTCTTAGCGGACTTACCACCACATTTTCAACAGTATACACATGGGTATACCAGTATCAATTTGAATTGGCGGGGGTAGAGACTTCTACTTCCTACGCGCCCTGTAGGAGTGAGTGTTTTTGCTTGGAGTTTTTGATAGGGTGTTCCTCAATTTCTGCGTGCTCGTGATTCCAATAATGAATATAGAATTAGGCAGAAAGTCGCCGATGTGCTTCAGGCGGTGCGCCGTTTTGAAGCCAGACGATAGGTTGTTCTTCTGCTGTCCTATCTGGATTTACCCAGATAATATTTTGGATTTCGCCAACGCTTCGAGATGCTCGTTTGAAAAGTTGTCGGACGGTTTCGTCGAGTGAAGTGATGGTCTGATCAGTTGTAAGTGCAGCTTGGAGAAGATGAAAATCTTTTTGCATCGCTTCAATCTCATCTTCATTGCTTGCTCTATTTGTGATCTTGTCTTGAAGTTCTTCATCTTCTGAGGGATTGATACGATCTATTTTTCTACGCGCATCCATTGACACCCGCCACTCAAGGGCGAAGCGGGATTGATGTCTTTTCCACTCATCGCTGATTTCTCTTGTCATCACCACTTTATGATTCTGTGACCTCACTGCCTTTAGAAAATCACGACAATGAATAGCTCGTGGATCTGTAGCTTCTTCATCACCAGATGATTGGGCAACATCCGTGTCAATCACCAATCGTTTTGAATCTCTTACTCTCACTAAGTCTCCTTGCTACCAAATTTAACGTTATCAACGGCATCAAGAAAACGGCTCTGCGCGTTGAGACTGACATCCGCGAAATCTTCGGGCCACTCTCCGTAAGTCCCCGCCTCGTCTAATTCGGTACTATTAACCTCGGTTACGCCATCCTCGCGCCGTGTGAACCAGTGCAGCTTCACCAATTCCGGCGAGAGTTCCCCTTCCGCAACAAGCGTTTGAATCCCCAAAAGCAGTAATGAACTGTGCGTTTCAGCAACGACGCGCACACCTCGTTTCGCTGCATCCGCCAACACTTGTGCTAACGCGACCTGTGCGCGAGGATGGAGGTGGAGTTCAGGCTGTTCAAGGTAGACTAACCGTTCTGGTTCCGCGGCAATTACAGCAACTAAAACAGGTAACATTTGGGAAACCCCTATTCCCACGTCAGCGATATTCACCATGTCAGTTTCATTGGCACTGTCGTGCGGAAGGCGACCGACCTGAATCTCAATGCTGATGTCCCCAATTTTCTGAGTGCGAACTTGTCCAGTCAATCCGAGTGTGCAAAGAGCATCGGCAACCGTTTTCAAGCGATTGTCTTTTGCCTCCTGCCAGTCGTGAATGATGCTTGCAGCATAATTTTCAAATGTACCGGGATACAAAGGACCGGTGCTACTCAATTTGTAGGCGCGTTCTGGGTTGCCTCGTAAGCCGGGTAAGTGAATGGTGTGGAAAATATATGCTCCAAAGCCATAAGTAACCTCATAGAGACTACTACTATACTGAGATCCCAAATACAAAAAACAGCGCGAACGCTTCACTATATCGAAATTCTTGAATGCTGGATCTTGATTACCCAGTGACTTGATTTCTTCAGGCGACATCTCTGGATACAATGTAATGGACTTAGCAGATAAGGTCTGATCGGGTCCTGAATTTTCTTTAGTCATTTCGACAATTTCAATTCCATTCTTTCCCTTTCTGAAAGTCGTCTGCACTGCGTTAAAAACATTAGATTTATGAGTCTCGATCCGAACCTGAAAACGATCCGCTTTTTTTTCATCGGTTAACTTAGAAAGGAATTGCTCTGCCAAGGTAAACCGCGCGTTTGGACCATCTATCAACAGTGGTCCTGGATCATAAGGTACCTCCAGCGTCTGCTTCAGCATTAATAGAGGTTGTATGATGCTGGATTTCCCAGAACTGTTCGCGCCAGCAAGGATCGTCAGCGGACGGATGTCGATCTCACATTCCTCCGCTATTGACTTGAAACCCTTGACAGCTATCTTGGTGATGCCTGAGATGTTTTTCTCCGACATGTGGAACCTGCTCCTTTTGATAATCGTTTACCTAATCATTCACTTTCCGGTCGTAGTTGATGATGAAGTTGTGGTGTTTGGTGAAGGTGAGATTAATGTTGTCTATGATGTGTGCGGAATGGCGGGGTACAAACCCCGCCGGTAGAAAACAGTAATTGCACATCTCGCCTACAAATCACCGATGTAACAGGCAATGAAAAAGAAGGCGAAGTAGTATATGACCGGATGCACCTCTTTCCTACGACCCGTCACTAACTTCAGAAACGCTAACGAGATAAACCCGAAGCCGATGCCGTCTGTAA
>JAPOOP010000135.1 GCA_026713385.1 Candidatus Poribacteria bacterium
TGTTTTATCCTTCTTCATATTTAGGTCGAAGTTTATATCGTAATGAACGATTGGGTGCAAACTACGGATATTACGGTTAGTTTTCGGTGAATTCCAAGCGAATCTGAAATCTGAGTCCAGAAAGAATGTTTTGCAGATTATCCAAGCGCGGTTCCGGTTTAGAGGCGAGTATATCGTTCATTGATATGCCTCGTGAACCCTCTGGTAAATAAGCAAATCTGTTGATTACCTATTGTACCGCCTTATCCCTCAAAATGCAACAGAAACTTGCATCTTCATCAGAGCCGTTCAGATTATATTTACTATAAGTTTATTATATTTTCACGAAAAAGGGACATATTGTGTTTTGGCGACTTACAGCACACCTATGTCCGTAAAAAACCTCCGTGAAGCCTCCGTGAAAATGCATGTTCCTAACAAGTGTTTATCGTAAAGTCAGTAATGACTGATCTTAACCTTCATTTTCAGAGTAACTTTTTTCAAACCACCTCTCAAAACCGCCGAAAACCCAGTCACCGTCTATGTTTACAACCCGATCACAATCTATCATCTTTCGGGATTTACTCTGAATACTCTGAAATTCGCGTGGTTTTCTATTGTTCATCGGAGGTACTGTGTTCAACGTATTCTTGGCGACTGATAACCGAAAACTGAATGGCTCTGACAGAATAGTATTGGGAATTGCAACGGAGGTTGGAGGTGTGTTATACTAAAGGAAAAGTTTCTGCCCCATTTTTTGCATCAAGGAACATATACACCCGATATGCACATCAATACACTCGATTACCCTTTAATCCATATCCCCGCGGGGGCATTCATAATGGGGACGATTCCGACCGGAATGCGAAAAACCGATCCAGAGGAACCGCAACGGAGCGTTCTGCTGGATGCTTACGCCATCGGGACGTATCAGGTCACGAATGCGCAATACGCGCAGTTTGTTGAGGAGACGGGACACCCACAACCGCTGTTCTATAACGATGCGCATCTCAACGCCCCCGATTTTCCTGTCGTCGGTGTGAGTTGGCACGATGCGACGAATTTTTTGACATGGCTCAGCGGGCTTGAAGGCGTGGAGTATCGCTTGCCGTCGGAGGCGGAATGGGAGAAAGCGGCACGCGGCACGAATGCTCGGGAGTATCCGTGGGGAGATATGTGGGACGCGAGTCGATCGAATACATCAGAATCGGGGAATAAGCGGCTAATGCCTGTGGGGAATTATCCGTCGGGTGTGAGTCCTTACGGATGCTACGACATGGCGGGGAACGCTTACGATTGGTGTTTCGACTGGTTTCACATGGAGACATATAAATATTCGCCAGCGGAGAATCCGTTGGGTGCGAGTGAGGGACGACGGAAGGTGATTCGTGGGGGTTCGTGGATTGCGCGTGGCGAGTTCGCGGCACGTTGTGCGAACCGTGCAGCGTATGAGCCGATCCGAGGGATTCATAGTGTCGGTTTTCGGATTGCCATGGATATGTGAATTGGCTGTCGACTATCGGCAGTCAGCAGTCAGTTATCCTTTGTTGAAGATAATCTCTTTCCGATCCACCTACAAAAAATAGTAGTTAGGTTTTGCAGGAGACACAAAAAACAGAGTCCTCAAAAATCCGCGAAATCCGTATAATCCGCTACAATCCGCGATTCAGACGACGAATAATGACTATCAACCATCAGTGCCAGTGGTCAATCAAGCAGTACCTATAATCCTGAGAATCCTATAATCCTGAAAATCCTGATTCTGACCATAAATATACCAGATTACATCCGCGATATCTGTAAAATCTGCCAAATCCGCGATTCAGATAAATATGCACAAAAAACCTTTACACGAACACTACCAAGATTTTCGGGATGCCTTGTTGGCGTGGTTCAAAGTGTACCAACGCGATATGCCGTGGCGACACACAGATGATCCGTACCGGATTTGGGTCTCTGAGGTGATGCTCCAACAGACACAGGTCAAGAAGGTTGTGGGATACTATGAGCGATTTATCGCACGGTTTCCAGATGTGCAACACTTGGCAACCGCACCGCTACAGGATGTGCTGAAGGTCTGGGAAGGCTTGGGGTATTACGCCAGGGCGCGAAATCTCCACAAAGCGGCACAAGTGATTGTGGATGAACTGGACGGGAAAGTCCCGGTGGATTATGCGACCTTTCGGAAGTTGCCGGGTGTCGGGGATTATAGCGCAGCGGCGGTGCAAAGTATCGCTTTTGATGCACCGTATGCGGCTGTAGACGGGAACATCAAACGCGTGTTGACACGCCTGTTTCTGATGGAGGCACCAATTAACGACGCGAAGTCAGCGAAGGTATTTCAGCAGAAAGCGGATGAGCTTTTGGATCCGAATGCACCCGGATTTTTCAATCAGGCGATGATGGAGTTGGGAGCAACGGTGTGTCGTCCGCAATCGCCGACCTGTCTCGTCTGTCCTGTGAATTCGTTTTGTGAGGCGTTCCACACGGCACGACAGGACGAGTTTCCGTATCGGCGCGAGACGAAACCTGTCCCGGAACACCATCTCGCTGTCGGGGTTATCTATAGGGACAACGATGTTTTACTCACGCAGCGGCAATTGGACGGTTTGCTCGGTGGACTCTGGGAGTTTCCGGGTGGACGACTTACCGAGGATGAGACTGCGGAGGCGGCTTGCATCCGACATATTGATGATGTCGTCAACCTCTCTGTTACCAACGTGCGGTATCTCACGCGTGTCAAGCACGCCTACACCCATTTCAAGGTTGTTGTCGACGTATTTCGGTGTGAGTATCAGAGGGGTGAGGTGGTTCTGAAGGGTCCACGGGATGCAAAGTGGGTCGAGGTTACGGCACTGCAGGAGTATCCGCTCCCACGTGTGACGCATAAGTTTTTGGGAAAATTAATTGGGGAATAGCGGTCAGCCATCAGAGTCTCTTGCTGACTGCTGATAGCCGACTGCTAATTGCTAATTTGAGCCGAAACGCGCTTCGTATTTCTCCCAGACTTCATCGGGTAGGGGTGTACTGGCGGCTCGGACGTTCGCTTCGAGTTGCTCGACGTTCAGACTCCCGATGTTGTTGCCCTGAATCCGTTCTTCTTTCAGACAGAACTGAAGCGCGAGTTGAAGCAAACTTATTCCTTCTTCAACGCACCATTCCCAAATTGGGTATGCTGCTGCAACATCACCTTCTTTTTTCCAGCGTCCTCTTTCAATCTCAGCGTCGATATCGACACCTGTGAGGATACCGCGCAGGATCGACCAACCGTTCATGACCCCGATGTCTGCTTCAGCAGCGGCAGGGAGAATGTCGTCAGCGGCGTTCTGCCGGACGAGGTTGTAGTCGTTGAAGCAGAGGATGAGGTCTACATCGCCTGTTGCCATCGCCTTGAGATGGAAATCGTGCGGACGCATCCCGTATCCGAGGTAGCGGACAAGTCCACGCGCCTTACATTGGAGCAAACCGTCAAGCGTGCCACCCTTTTCGAGTGTGGGATCAATCTCGCTTGGGTCGTGGATGAGCATACCGTCGAAATAGTCTATGCCGAGGAGTTCGAGTTGGTCTTCGAGGTCAGCGATTGCGCGTTCGGCGGAATAGTTGGGTCTTCCGTCTCCGTAGCCACCCCAATCGGCGGCGGAATGGCAGCAGAGCCTTCCGGTGATGATGACGTCCTCGCGTGGGATCTCCTTCATTGCCAAACCGAGTTTCCGCATTGAATCCCCATAACAGCGTGCACAATCGAAGTGGTTCACACCGATAGACACCGAGTGTTTAACGAGATCCACTGCCTCTTCATCTGAGACGAAACCGAAGTTGTTTCCAAACCCTTGCGTGCCGAACGGAATAACAGGGATGCTGAGTTCCGTTCGTCCGAGTCGTCGCCTCGGAATTGTGGGAAGATCTTGATTAGTTTCCATAGAGTTCCTTTCTGTCAATTGGGTGTCAGCGGTCAGCCGTCAGCAATCGGTAGGAGGATATCGTTAAACGAAAACCTCTTAACTGATCGCCGATCGCTGATGGTTTCCGATAGCCATGCCGCTAATACTGGTCCGAACCTTCAAGTGGGAGTGAGACTGCCCAGATGTTCCGGTACCGAACGTCATTGCCATGGTCTTGCAGTTTGAGTGGACCCGGTGTAGAGGCTTCTGAATCGATACTTCCGCCGGTTGTGCCAGCGAGCTGCGCGTTGTTAATGATTACCAAGCCGTTCTGAATGACAGTGATCCGGGGACCTTCAGTCATTTCGCCTGCGTCGTTGAAACGGGGTGCCCGGAAGGTGATATCGTAGGTCTGCCACTCAAGCGGTGGTTTGCAAGCGTTGACGAGGGGTGCGAATTGGTTATAAATCGAACCACAGTCACCCATTCCGGGGACTTCAATGCCGTAAGAATCCAGGACTTGGACTTCATATCTGCCTTGAAGGAATACACCGCTGTTGCCTTTTGCCTGTCCGGTCGCTTCGGGCATATCGGGGCATCTGAATTCGACATGAACGAAATGATCTGTGAAGGTTTCCTTGCTGATTACATCGCCGGAGCGCGGGACGACCAGCATTGCGTCGCCTTCGACTTGCCAACCCGGTTCGCTGCCATCTAAGCTTGTCCAGTTGCTGAGGTCTGTACCGTCAAAGAGGATGACAGCGGATTCTGGTGGAGTTTGTGTCATGAGTTTTCCTTTCGCATGCTGTGCATGCGCAAATTGATGTAGTGAAAAAACAATTTTTTTTATTTTAACGAAATTCGCTTTTTTGTCAAGAAAATAGGTATTTGGAATCAGGGCGATTCCTGTAGGAGAGAACTCTGATTCCCACTTCTTGCTGCCAACTGACCGCTGACCGCTGACCGCTATTTCTCGTTTGTAGTAGTGCGATTCATCGCACGTTCTTACTGCCAACTGACTCTTGACCACTATTTTTCTGACCACTGACCGCTGATCGCTGACACGGTTGGCTCATGGTCGTGATGGACGGGTTTGAAGGACAGGAATGACGTAACTGTGAATCGTGGGACCGTCAACTATATCCGTTTCTGTTCGGGGTTCCGGGTTTTCGCGGTAATCAAACACCACATAGTAACCTTCTGTTGCGTTTTCCGACTTAAGGTATGCTGCGAGTGCCTTGAGCGCATCTTGGAAGAACGTGGTTTTACCGGTCTGTCGTGGTGCGAATAGGACGATGTATCGTCCCTGCTTAACTCGGGCGATGAAATCGGCGAGTTCTTCACTTCGCGCGACGACATAATTATCTGTGGAATTGACGGGACCTTGAGTCCCAAATCGTCTCATGTTTCTCTCCTGATGTCTTAGGTGCAAACATTATATCAAGTTTACGTGTGAAAGTCAATTGGCAATCGGCGGTCAGCAGTCGTTAGTAGTTAGCAGAGGGTTGATAAAAGTCTTTTCAAAAAAGAAGATGGTATGCTATAATAGAATTGTATTTGGGCGTGTGCGGTGGACGCGCCTGCAGTCATAGGGATAAGAGAATTGAGAAGCGAACGTTATGCTAAAACCGAAACCCAGCATTGACACGATTCAACCCTATCAGGGTGGTAAACCGATTGAAGAGGTCCGACGCGAGTTGGGCATTACCGATATTATCAAACTGGCATCCAACGAAAATCCGTTAGGTCCCTCGCCGTTGGCGATGCAGGCGATCTCAGAGAGTGCTACACAGGTGCACCTCTACCCTGACGGTAACGCCTACTACCTTAAAGAGGATCTCGCAGCATATCTCGGAATTTCTGCTGAACATCTGATTTTAGGGAACGGCTCGAACGACGTGCTACAACTCGTCGCCGAAGCTTATGTTGCTCCAGCAGATGAGGTCATCTATGCAGCTGGAGCATTCGTCGCCTATAGTCTCGTGACGAAGTTGTGCAGTGCGGTAGCAGTCGTCGTGCCGATGGTGAATCACACACACGACCTCTCTGCCATGGCAACGGCGATTACTGATAAGACGAAGGTTATCTTCGTCGCGAATCCGAACAATCCTACCGGTACGATGGTTACAATGGATGAGACAGCGGCGTTCATGGAACGGGTACCGGACGATGTGCTGGTCGTTTTTGACGAAGCCTATTATGAGTATGTTGACCGTTCAGACTATCCGCAGACGCTCCCGTATGTGTTGGAGGGACGGAATTTTATCATCACTCGCACCTTTTCTAAGATTTACGGGCTGGCTGGACTGCGCATCGGATACGGTGTCGCGCCACCTCCATTGATTGAGACGTTAAATCGGGTGCGCCAACCTTTCAATTGCAGTTTAGTCGGACAAGCGGCGGCTCGAGCGGCACTCAAGGATACTGCACACATTACGAGGAGCCGAAAACAGAACGCTATCGGTAAAGCCTTTCTCTACGATGCGTTTGATGACATGGGACTTCGATATGTCGAAAGCGAGGGGAATTTCATCATGTTGCATCTTGAACAATCAGGAACGGACATCGCCGACGCTCTACTGAAAGAGGGTGTTATCGTGCGTCCAATTGAGGGCTACGGCTACCCGAATGCGGTGCGCGTAACGATAGGCACACAACAGGAAAACATAAAATTCATCAAGGCTTTAAAAGTGGTCAACCATTAAAAAATATGAAAGAACTAATTCAAATCAGTAACAAACGACCTACGCAACAAATTATGGTAGGGAACGTACCGATCGGTGGTGGGAGTCCCGTCTCTATCCAGACGATGACGACGACCTTGACGCGCGATGTTGATGCCACGTTAGCACAGGTGGAACGGTGTGTGGAAGCGGGTGCCCAGATTGTCCGAGTTGCTGTCCCCGAAGAACCCGACGCGAAGGCACTCGGTGCGCTTGTAAAACGCGCGCCCGTCCCGATAGTCTCAGACATCCATTTCAACTACCGATACGCACTCGCTGCAGTAGACGCGGGGGTAGCGAAGGTACGAATCAATCCGGGGAACATCGGTAGTGAGGAACGGATTGCCGAGGTATTGTCTGCGGCAAAAGCGGCGAATATCCCCATCCGTATCGGGGTCAATGAGGGGTCACTGGAACGGGATCTTTTAGAGAAATACCCGTCGCCGACGGCGGAAGCGTTGGTGGAAAGTGCTATGCGGCACGTCAATATTTGTGAAGAACACGATTTCAGAGACATCGCCATCTCCGTGAAGTCGAGTGATCCGCTTCGGATGATAGAAGCGAACCGCCAGTTTGCGGCGAAAGTTCCGTATCCGTTACATCTCGGTGTAACGGAAGCCGGTACGCCTCGGCGTTCACATGTCAAATCGACACTCGGCATTGGAACGCTTTTGATGGAAGGGATCGGGGACACTATCCGCATCTCGATTACTGGCGACCCGGTTGAGGAGGTTTTGACGGCTAAAGAACTCCTTCGAGCTTTAGGAATGGCGGATGATATGCTGGATGTTGTTTCCTGCCCGTTCTGTGGGCGTGGCGATCCTGCGGCAGATTATGAAAATATTGTTGCTGTCGCTGAGGAGCTTTTAGAGAAACACGGCATCAAAATCCCCGTCGCTGTGATGGGGTGTGAAGTTAACGGACCTGGTGAGACGCGCAACGCTGAAGTCGGCATCCATTTGGGTGGCAAGGAGCTTGCCGTTCTAAAGGTTCGCGGTGAACGGGTACGTACCTTCCGGGGGACGGACGAGGTCAATCCAGAATTTTTGGCGAATGCGTTGTTAGAAGCGGCACAACAGTTAGAGGTATCACAAACCGATAAATCCATGTAGGGAAAAATGAAGGACTTTTGGCAATATATCCGAAAAGCGATTCGATGGATTCCTGTCCAGATTGGGTTGCTCTCGCTATTTTTTTGCGTCTACCATCTATTCCTGTATTACAGCATGCGGGAGAGGTCTATCAATCTCGGTGCAGTCCGGTTTGAAAAGCACATTTTGCCCCTTTATGCCGAACCGAGTTTCGACGCGAGTTGGTGGATATTGCCTGCCGTCGTGGTGTGTATCGGTTTTCTGTATCTTTGTCAGAAATACCTGCTGTCGGGGGCATCTGCTCGTCACTTAATCTGGATAGCCATTGCTTGCTTCATTGCCATTAATATGAGTGTTGCTCAAATTGATGGCTACCGAGAGATTGAACGAGAAGGGAAGAAGGAACGCGTCTTAACGCTTTTAGAACCTTATACGCGGACTTCCTTGGAGTATTACGGCGATGTACCGAGGGTTGACGAACTCGGGATCCGTAGGTTTCTACGCGATTATAGTAAACCGGAAGTGTTTAACACACTTTCAGGACACGCCCGCACTCATCCGCCGGGCGGTGTGCTTTTCTTATGGCATGTTAGCGGACTCTTCGGTTACAATCTCATATCGGCATCGTTGGTTACAATTATCTTCACCGCGATCACAGTTATACCGATCTACCGCCTCGGCGAACATCTCTACGGCGAGAAGGTCGGTCGGTACGCGCTCCTCCTTTTTCTCATCACCCCCAACTTCGTAATGTTCACCGGTACGTCAATGGACGGTCCCTTCAGTGTTTTCCCAATCCTGAGTGTTTACCTGTTTTATAAAGCACGAGATCGGGAAACCATACCCGACCAAAGGTGGCATGAATTCCGTCCTTATAGCTTACTAACGGGGCTTGCGCTTGCGCTTGGGATGTTCATGACCTATGCGACGGTCGTTGTGGGGGTCTTTTTGTGTGTTGTTGCCTTACTGGAACGGAAGCAATTCGTGCAGTATCTAAAGGTCTTGCTGTTCGCGGCTTCGGGATTTATCGGATTTTACCTATTGCTTTTCGTCCTGACCGGATTCCGTCCAATCGAGGCACTCTGGGCAGCTATCAAGAAAGATGAGATGGGTATGGGGACGGGTTATGAAAGTATTGAGCGTTATTTTCACCTGAGTTTCGCGAACCTGTTTGCGTTCCTCATCGGTGTCGGACTACCGATAACGACCCTCTGGTTGCGGGAACTCGTTGCATCAGTGAAAGAATGGCGGCAGAATACTCAGGCATCAGTGCCGGAGCGAAATGGCAGTCGTATTCCTTGGATACTTCGCCATGATGAAGCGTTGGACACATTCGTCATCGGTTTCCTAATCACGCTCCTCTTCTTCACATTCTCGACGCTGTTTACGATGGAGGTCGAGCGGATATGGATTTTCATGGTACCGTTTTTCGTTATTCCGGTTGCTAAACACCTTACAGCGCGTCCGATGTCGGATCTTTATTGGGTCGCTGGCATACTCGTTGTGCAACTTATCGTGTCGGAAGTCCTGCTCTATACGTATTGGTAGGAAGTGGCAGTCGGTCGTCAGTTCTCGGTTTTCGCCTCACAAACGGGGACTCTTTGTAGTGTAGGCAACTGTTGGTATCCTGCACACCCTCTGCTTACGGGCAGGGCTATTCAGTTTTCCGAAATTATTGAGTTTCGGTTTGAGCGGATCCCCTGTAGGAGCGATCTCCCGATCGCGACGCTTCGCTCTTCGCGTAAGCCGGAAAAAAACCTTAAAACTAAATAGTCCTGGCTTACGGGGGGTAGCGGGTGGCACAACCTAACAGATTATGCTACAATAGGTTCAAAACCGTTAGCCCGTAAGCGTAGCGGAGGGCGGATTTGAGGGACGCACGTCAAAGTTGAGACGTCCGTTGTTCCCCCGCAAGGTAAAATTAAAATTCTCTATGTCATTGATTCCATGACAAAGGACGGCGCCGAATCGCAACTGCTCAAGACGTTGGATCGATTGCCACCGGATCAGTATGAAGCAACCGTTGTGCTGAGTCGTGCCGAAGGGGAACGCGTCAGAGAACTCGCAGCACTGCCCTGTGTACGGGAGGTTGCAACGCTCTCAGGTGAAGGCAAACGCATGCGGTTGCTCGAAAAGGCGTTTGCACTCGGTGGTATTGTTAATGCTGCTGCACCCGACATCGTGCACAGCTGGTTATGGTATTCCAATTTCCTCTGCGGACTCTCCCGTAAATTTGGGTTGTGGCGGCAGATTCCGTTCATCGCTTCACAACGCGGCGACTACCATGCGAGGTACGGAAAGTTTCGGCTCTGGTTGACAGAAAAACTCATCTACAATGCCGCCGATGTCCTTCTGACGAACTCAGCACAGATCCAACGGCATCTCCACCAGCGGTATCCAGACAAACAGATTTTTAGCATCCCCAACCTATTGGAATTACCCACCGAGACGTGGACACAGCCACGCACGGGTGGTTCCGAGGAGAAGTTAATCGTAAGCGTCGGACGGTTCGCACCTGAGAAAGGGCATCGGTATCTGATTGAGGCATTAAACTTATTGAACCGCGAAGATGTCGCATGGCGATGCACGTTTCTCGGTGAGGGGGAACTGGAGGCGGAACTCCGAGCACTCACAGCGGAATACGGGCTTTCAGAACAGGTGATGTTTCCGGGTTTTTGTGAGGATGTTTTTTCTCTGTTGTTGACAGCGGATGTCTTTGTCTTACCGTCGCTACACGAGAGTTCACCGAATGCACTGATTGAAGCAATGGGGATCGGAATGCCGTGTATTGCCTCGGATGTGGGTGGCATCGTGGATCTGATGGAAGATGGGAAAAACGGTATCCGGGTTCCGCCACAGGACCCGGCAGCGTTAGCGGCGGCACTGCACCGCGTGCTGACAAACCCTGACTTTGCAAGCGAATTGGGGAGGAATGCACATGCGTCTATTCAGCAGAAGTTCAACAGTACAGTGTCTATTCAGAAGTTGGAAGAAATTTATGTAGGAGTTATCAGTTCGTAGGTCGGGTAGAGCGACAGCGAAACCCGACACTCTATCCACGTCGTAGGTCGGGTAGAGCGACAGCGAAACCCGACACTCTATCCACGTCGTAGGTCGGGTAGAGCGACAGCGAAACCCGACACTCTATCCACGTCGTAGGTCGGGTAGAGCGACAGCGAAACCCGACAACTCTATACTGAAAACTATAAAAGAGATGCGTAATTTTCTTAAAAATGTGGTGGCAACTTTTGTTTCCCTATCAGGGATCCCACTTCTCATTCGAGAGTGGGTGTGTCGGCATCGGATTGCTATTCTCCTGTATCATGACCCGAAACCAGCGATTTTCGAGAAACATATCGCCTATCTCGCTCGCCATTACACGGTTATCTCACTGGATACCCTCGTCTCGGCTCTCCAGCGAAAGGATTTTTCAGAGATCCCACCGAAAAGTGTTGTGATTACGATCGACGACGGACACGCTGGCAATATCGGACTCCTGCCGATTTTCAAAAAATATCGCATTCGTCCAACGCTTTATGTTTGCACGCAGATTGTTGGCACACACCGTCATTTCTGGTTTAAGATAGACGGACACTCCAAAGCAGAGAAGGAAAGACTGAAAAGACTCCCAAATGCGGAACGATTAGCGCACCTGAAACGTGCGGCTGACTTTGAACCTGCAAAGGTGTATCCAGACAAGCAAGCACTCAATATTTCGGAAATGCAAGAGATGGCGGAGAACGTTGACTTTCAACCGCATACCCGATTCCATCCGATTCTACCGCGCTGTACGGAAACGGAGTGTAGACAGGAAATTCTTGAGAGCAAAACGGATTTGGAAACGCTGTTGGGAATTGCGTGTTCCCATTTTAGTTACCCGAACGGTGATTATACCGAACGCGAAATTGAGATTGTGAAGGCGGGTGAATTCCAGTCAGCGCGCACGACGGATATCGGATGGAACATGGTGGATACGCCACTGTATCAGCTGAAGACTGTTCCTATCACCGATGACGCTGGGATAATGCTCTTCCGTTCAGAACTCACGACAATTCCACAACGGCTTAGCAGATGGCTGATTGCTATCACAAGGAAAATCGCGTGACAGAATGGCACCGCGCCTATATCCAGAACGCTTACCGCGAATTAGAACGGGGCACAACGCGAAGGCAACTCGATACGCTGAACATCAACGCTACCGGTAAAAGGGTGTTAGATGTCGGGTGCGGACCGGGGAATCTTCTTGTTGCCCTCTCTACCGATACACCAGAACTCCTTGTTGGTGTTGATGTGGATGCGGTTTTCTTGGTATCCGGACGCTCTCAAATCACGGAGTTAATAAAGCCGCCTTCTGTAGATCCTGTTTTGCTTCGTGCTTCGCTTCCGACCCTGCCGTTCGCAGACGAAACTTTTGATCTCGTAACCTGTTTCCTCGTCATGCCGCATGTCCCAGACGACAGAATTGCCTTAACTGAGCTGGCGCGGGTCTTGAAACCGGGTGGTACACTCGCGATCTCTGGGCATGGCATGGGGTTTCCGCTTCGGTATCTCAGACGTTTCAAGGTGAAACCGTTGCAGATGTACCTCGCCAGTCTGATTTATAGATACACGGGGAAAAAATGGATTCGGAACACACTGCAAAACGATAGGAAGATGTGTAACATCTTAAGGCGTATTGGTGTGGTGCCAGAGGTGCGGCATTACAACAAAAAAGTGCTTGGGTGCGTCGCGACTTACTGGATTAAGGCGATTAAGAGTGAGGTTAGCCCTAAGGCGATACAGTAATAGGAGAACAGCGAGAATTTACCGCGATTTAGTATGACTAAGAGGAACCGCAACGCGATGTAACCCACGATAAACGACGCGAGCATTCCGGTTCCCACAATGTGAAACGGAATCGTGGTGTCTCCGACATCTCGGATTTTGAGGGCAACCGCACCGAGGATCGCCGGAATAGAGAGTAGGAAGGAGTATTCCGCAGCGGTTTTCGCGGGTATCCCTAAAAATAGTGCCAACGAGATTGTTGTGCCGGAACGGGAGATGCCCGGTGTAATTGCGCATCCTTGTGCGATTCCGATGAGCGGTGCGTGCCACGTTTTCAATTCCCCGGTGGAAGTATCAGGACTATCTGCTTTCTCTCTACGGAGTCGGGGTAATTGGAGGATAACACCGGTGAGGATTAGCATGATGCTCACGAGGCGTACCTCATCGAAAAAAGACTCCAATTGGGTCTTAAAGACCACCGCGATGATTCCCGTTGGAATGGAACCGAGAAGTATCAGCCATATAAACTTCAGCTCTGCCGATGTGTTAAGCATTGCCTTCGGTTGTTGCCAGAATTGTGTGTTTCCGAGCGCGGAAAGTCCCCCGATTGCTAATCTCCCGATTGCATCACGATAGACGACGAGCACGGCGGCTAATGTTCCGACGTGAAGCATCACATCAAAAAAGACGAGGGGTTCCTTCAGTCCGAGGAATTGCTGTGCCAAGACGAGATGTCCAGAACTACTGACGGGTAGGAATTCTGTTAAACCTTGTAAAATCCCAAGAAGAATCGCTTCAAGAAATGTCATGCGGTTATTGTAGCACTTAATGTGTCGGCTTGCAAGGGCAATTTTGTCTGGTATCAGAGCCATTCAATTGTCAAAACCATTTTTGTGGGAGGGGTTTGTAACCCCGATTCTGGTTTCCGAGAACTGAATGGCTCTGTGCCGACAACCGATTGCCGTTGTTTTAATTCCGAGACTGTTGTATAATGCATTGACGCTGTTCGATATTTGTGTTAAAATTTTGTTAAAACTCTTGGGGGGAAATGAAAATGCGTAGAAATCTAATCTTGTTGGGGCTGACAGCAATCTGTGTATTTGCTGTGAGTCTCTCGGACGCTTTCGAGGAAGAGGACATCCTCGTCTATTACTCTTTTGACAAGCTGAATGGTGATAAGGTCCCCGATGATTCCGGCAACGGGAATGACGCAGTATTGGCTGGAAAGGGCTCGCTTGTTGATGGGGCATTCAATAAAGCCATCCAGCTCAACGGTGGTGTCGTTGTAATGGAACAGAACGACTTTATCGTTCCAATCGGTGAGAAAACAGAGATTACAATGGAAGCGTGGTTTTACCTGAATCAACACGCTTCGTATGATGGGATCATCTCGATTGAAGCCGCTGCCGGTGGTTGTTGCGAGTTTCGTACGATGGTGAACCCCGGTTTCAACCCGTTTTGGGATGCTGGGCATCACGCCGACAAAAGCCTCGCGAATTACCAATTTGAATTGAAAGAGTGGTACCACTACGTTATGGTTGCCGATGGGAAAGATGGCAAAATCTATGTCAACGGTGAATTTATCGGTGAACAGCCAGAGAATTTTAAGTGGCCCAAGTTCAAAGAGGCAGCGATTTACATCGGGGCAGGCGAAAATCCGACCCTCCACAAAGTCGAAGATGCAATCATCGATGAAGTCGTCATATACGCGGCGGCGTTGACTGAAGAAGAGATCAAGGCATCGATGGAGCTGAGTGTGCCGGTGGTACTTGCTGTTGAAGCCCACGATAAGTTGGCGGTGACATGGGGAGAGTTGAAAGCCAGTTTCTAAAATAATTGATAGGGCGAGGCATTGCTGCCTCGTCCCTACACTCATCTGGAGGCACTATGAAATTAGGATTCTTATCAAAAATTTTTGAAGGTGCGTTGAGTATTGAAAATACATATAACCAATGTGATAACGCACTTAGCCAACTAAAAGCATACAACCAAAAACGCAAAGAGGCGGATTTTCGTATCTCAAATGAGGACAAAGCGGAATTGGACGAGGTTGTCAATACCGCTATTACGAATGCTACCCGTATCATTGACAAGGAAGGCGAGCGGAATTGGCCCGGTGTGTTTCGGGAAATGCACAAAAATTTGGCAAGCCTCTATTTAGAACTTGACGAACACGATAAGGTCCGAGCCGCATGTGAGCGTCTCCATGACTATGGCGAGACCGGTAGACTGGATGCCGATGAGGTACTGCAGAGCCTCAAGGAGAAAGAGGAAGAAGATTCTTAATGTGCCTTGCGGTTCAGTAAGGTAGGCTGGAGGCTTCACATTCCTTTACATAGACCTGAAAAAACACTCAAGCAAAAACCTTTACACTACGTTTCAGGCTACGCATTTTGGAAGAATGGAAGAAAGGAGGAAGCAAAAGCACTTCTTAACAGCAAGTTTTAATAGTTTTCGGTTCGCCTGCTATGCAGGAAACCTTCAGTTATCGGTTTTCGTAGGGGTGGGGTTACCCAATCCTTACAGAGGTTTTCGTTTAATAAGGGGAAATTTAAGGAAAGGGAAAAAACGCCCTATCAAAAACCCCAAGCAAAAACACCCTCTTGTAACTGGCAACTGACTGACAACTAATTTAAAAAATGCAATTCCTAAATCCTGCCGCGTTTTATCTACTGGGTATTATTCCAATAGTGATAGCACTTCACTTTCTGAAATTACGCCGCCACACCCACCTCGTTCCCAGCATTATGTTTTGGCTCTCTACTGACGAAGACCGGAGAGCGAATGTCCCTTTCCAACGACTCCGTAACTTACTTCTTCCATTGCTACAGGTGCTATTTTTGTTGCTCCTCATATCCAGCGTCGCGCGTCCCGCACTGCGTAGACCCGGATTCATGCCCGGAAAAGCAATTCTCATCGTTGATAATTCGGCGAGTATGTTGTCACAAGAAATGGGGCAAACCCGCCTCACACTTGCCAAACAGGAAGCGCAGCAGTATATTAAAGACGTTTCTGCGAGTGGTGGGATGATGCTCATGGTGACGAACTCCCCTGAAACCTACATCCAACAAGCTTTTACAACGGATACCTCGAAACTCCATCGCGCAATAGAGGCAATCGCTGAGACGCATGCCCCGCGGAATCTACCTCCTGTCTTTGATGCGGCAACGCGCTATGCGGATTCACCGCAGGACGAGATTGTTCTTATCAGTGATAGATTTGAAAATCTACCGAATATAGCGCTGCCTGTGCAGAAA
>JAPOOP010000134.1 GCA_026713385.1 Candidatus Poribacteria bacterium
GCCATTCCACTGACCGTTATAAGCACCGAAAATGGTACTAATCAATTCTGTCCTTCCCGCACCCATCAAACCTGCGATTCCGAGGATTTCCCCGCGTCGCACCTCAAAATTGATGTTTTCAAGGTGCGGCGGTTCCGATGGATAGGTGCTTAAGTTTTCTACTCGGAGTGCTATATCTTCTCGACTGGCTCCGTTTTCAGCAGTAGCGGTTGTTTGCCGTTTTGGAAACAGCGCGGTTAACTCGCGTCCGACCATTTGTGAGATGAGCATTTCTTCGGTACATTCAGATGATTTAATGGATTGCGTTGCGACTGCTTTACCGTCCCGTAGCACCGTCACACGGTCAGCGATTTGAAAAATCTCCTTAAGTTTATGGGTGATATAGATACAGGCTACACCCTTTTCGCGAAGTTGAGTCAGAATCTGTCGAAGGATGTCTACTTCGCCTTCGGTCAGAGCGGCTGTCGGTTCGTCAAGCACGAGCAACAAGGCGTTGCTTGATGTGTCGATGTTGGCTTGCAAACTACGTCGCTGCTCAATATGCGCTTGCAAGCTACGCCCTAAGGCCTTCGCGATTTCTACGAGTTGTTGTTGTCCGATACCGAGTTCATGGACGGGCTTATGGAGTGGAATCGTCAATCCGAACTGCGAAAGGAGTTCATCTGCTTCGTGATAGAGCCGGTGCCTGTCAATAGTCCCGAATTGGCACGGTTCCTTACCAAGATAGATGTTCTCGGCGACCGTCATTTCTGGAATAAGTGCCAGTTCTTGATGAATAACGGCGATCCCAGCGTGTTCTGCGTCGCGTACGGTGTGGAACTGCTGCTCTTTTCCATTGATGCGCAGTTGCCCCTCGTAGGTTCCGGACCGGTAAACACCGCCAAGAATCTTAATCAACGTCGATTTGCCCGCGCCGTTTTCTCCACACAGGGCATGGATTTCACCCCGATGTACCTCAAAAGAGACATCGTCTAAGGCGCGCACGCCAGGAAAATCTTTGGTAATTGCTTGCATGTGGAGAAGTGGGACTGTCATTGATCATCAATGCTCCGATACTCGATTTGTTGTTATTATAACAGAATTCGGAATGAAGATCAAGTGTATAGCAGAGGTGATTTTTTGAGAAAATTGGGTGGGGTTCCTATATAATTTGACATGATAAAAGGAAGTCGTTATAATTCTTAAACCAAACGGTAGCCTGCAACACGGCGCAGGGTTTTTGCTTGGGGTTTTTGATAGGGCGTTTCCCCAATTTCCTCAAATTTCCCTTCTTCAGATTTGAGGAACACATCTGATAGTTCTAACGCACGCGATTTAACCGCAAGGTCTAATAAAAAAATGAAACTGTTTACATCTTTATGTGCTTGCTTTGCCATTATTATCTTTGGAGGTTGTGCGAAATTTCATCAGAAAACCCTCAACGTCGGACCTGTCACCCTCACCGATATTGCCAACGATGTTGCAGTAAACGGCATCAACTCAAAATATAAGAATCAGAAGGTTACGATTACCGCTGCTGGCAGAATTTATCCGAGTGCTGATGGGGATCCACCAAGGTTAGAATTGTTTACGCATCACGATAAAGTCCGTTTTTTCATCACCGACCCGGACGCTAACTTTCTACACCACTATTATTCAAATTACATGGAGAGCGAGCTGGGACATATTCACGGTCATACAACCTACACCTTCACACTTCTGATCAAAGACATTTCCGAAGGCACAATCGCAGATGGAGAGCGTTTCTTCACTATCTGGTCTGATGTCCCTGAGCACACCGCCAAAGCCGATATTGAGGTTATTGAAACGACCCTTGAACAGATTGTAGCTGGTGGTCAGAGTTATATAGGGAAAACAGTGCATCTTCATAATGAGACCGTTTCACTTAATAGACTAAATGGACTGTTGGGGATTCCAGATGATGTAGACCCGGAATGGGTGAAAAATTATTCAGGCGCGATGACGCTTGACACCAATAATAGAAATGTGACATTTTGGGTTATAGATGATGTCGCAGGGGATGGTCTCTTTCCTTCCAAACTTCAAAAATACGTGAACCATCAGATGTATGCCTTCACACTCTACATTGAAAGTGTCGTAACAGATGGCGTACTCGTTGAGATCACTACAGGCATTGCTAACGATTAACGGAATAGCATTTTTTCTTTGATATATATCTAATGATATGTTATACTAATTGTATATTTAGGTTGTATATTTAAAAAATCGGAGGACATCATGGCTGAAGAAAAAAACAACGAAATGGTCCCGGTTGCCGCTGAGTATGAAGTCGTCGATCAGGTGGATGACCAGGCTATTATTGAGTTGATGACTGGACAGACAATTCAGGATTATGTCTATTCCTTCAAGCAAGGAGGACGTACGGTTGAAGGGTTGACTTTAGCCGGTATTAACGAAGCCGCAAATCGCCGTGGAGGTATCCAGATCGAAGAGATCGATTATGAGGAACGCGAACATTCTTGGATTGCTACTGCTAAAGCAGTCGATACAATCACTGGTTCGTCTCGTTATGGCGCGTATGAGCAACTGAAGATGGCGGGTGGGCGTTCCGATCCGTTCGCGTTCACTAAAGCAATTCATAAGGCGCAACGCAACGCAATTAAACAATTGATACCCGTGCCGGTAATCCGTGAGGTCCTGAATTTCTATCTGAACCGAAAAGCAGGGAGTGGCAATGTGGCGCAACAACCGCAGCTACAACAGGGCGGTGGAAATATCGCTAACGCCCAGAAAGCGGCTTTCGCAATCGCTAATAATCTGGCGGGACCTCTTGAAGGGAAAGGCGTTGATAAGGCAGATCTCTGGAACTACATCAAACGTAAATATGGTGTGGAATCTCGGAACGATATGACCGAGATGCAGTGGACGCAACTTTCTGCTGAACTGAAAGCAGCGGAAACGTCAACACAGTTATTAGATCAACTCTGCGAACGTATAAAGCAACTAACATCGGCTGCGCAGGAGAGTGAAGTCCCTGAGTCTGAGGAACCCGCGAATCAAGAGACTGCATCTTCAGATGGCACGCCGGCAGAAAATACACAAACTCAAGATTCACCGTTTTAGTTTATATTATCAGGATTTACGCGGTTTCCTTGTTGGATTGACACCGGCTGAACAGCGACGCATAGTTGAGACGTTGCGCAAGGCGTATTCGGTGCGACTGATTTGCGAGACGCTGGGTATCAACAAGAGCCCCTCTATTATCAACCGAAAATCGACCCGTCTGAAGAAGTCCTGCGCACGGAAATAGAGGCGTTCGCGGCAGGGATCCGACATACGGGTATCGGCGTATCACAAAGCTCCTGGTGAATCAGGGATACCCCATTGGGTATCGCCGGGTTGCGCGATTGATGAAATCCGCGAATCTTTCGGTGTCCGTCAAACGTATCTGTCAAACCACGACATCGCTTCAGGGAGAGCGTCCCTATGTCAACCGACTTCAGACCCTTGAAATCTCCCGATGCGACCAGGTCTGGGTCGGCGATATCACTTATGTGCGCCTGAAAGGACACTTCATCTCTGTCGCTCTGCTCATGGATGCCTTCACGCGTATGATAAGGGCGTGGCATCTGAGTCAACAGTTGACGCAATCTCTGACAGTGAAACCCTTGGAGGCAGCACTCCATTGAAGCGTCCCGGAAATCCATCATTCGGATCAAGGCGTGCAGTATTTTTCAAGTGCTTATCTCTCAAGACTCAAACAGCACGGTATTGAGATTTCCGTAGCTCGGAGAGGGTGTCCTTGGGAGAACGGATATGCGGAAAGACTCATCCGAACCCTCAAGGAGGAAGAAGTTCACCTCAATGACTCTCAGGACATCCATGAAGCCAGAGATCGCATCGGTCATTTTATCACACAGGTGTATCACCAGAAACGTCCACATTCGGCGTTAGGATATTTGACCCCTATGGAATTTCAGCAACAAACCTTCTCTTAACTTTGCTAAATTTTGGTCTAAATAAACGTTGGCACTTCACTCATCAGAATAGGGTTGATATTGCTCATTAAGGGTGAGGGAATCACCTTTTGAATAGTAGAGTATAGTGTCATGAATACACCCATAAACTGCAGAATCATTATGTGCATTGGTTCGTTTCCAAACAATTTCATTGCGAAAGTTAACTTTGCCGAACACAGAGTCCATCACCAGTTTCAAATAGTGGCTCATTGTCGGATCGCAGTGTAGATATAGGCTACCCGTGTCTTTCAGAATGCGGTGCATCTCCAATAACCGAACCGCCATGTAGATAAGGTAAGATTTATCGGAGTTGGTCATCGCAGCGTGGATAACACGGTTGAGGGCTGGATGCTTCGTTTCAATGAGGTCTAACCAAGCAGCGTCAACATCGTTGAGCGTCCACGTATCTTTGAATTCTGCGCCCGCCGCTTCTGAACCGATAGGTGCTGCGTAGTTGGCATTGCTATTAAACGGCGGGTCCAGGTAAATCAGATCAACCGATTCGCTATTCATGCCCCGCATGATCGGGAGATTATCACCCGTAAATATCGTCTTGGGATTAATATTTGAAGTCATTGCGATGTTCCGATTCTCAAGAGCAATCAGAAGAAGATGAAGCGTTTTTTCTTTCTGGGTTTTAGGAAATCGTGTCCCGGCGGTGGCTCTGTGAATGTTTCGCCACGTGCTTCGGCTTCAAGACGGCGACGGTTCCAGTCGGACACTTCTTGGTAAGCTTCTTGGCGACCCTGTTCTTTGATTTCCCTTTCTTCTTTCAGAGCGAGTCTGATTCGGTAAAACATGAGACTGATTCCTTCTTCAAGTATCGTCAGCAGTGTTGCGGCTGACAGAATGTTTGAAACATTGCCAAGCACAACACTGACGGATTTTAAGGTGCTATTCCCTGCGATGAGAAGATTGTATAAAAACACTCCAGCGATAACAGCGATCGAGAAACATGTCAACGCGATCATCGCGCTTTCAGCGTCTCGGACTGTGAACATAGAGGATCTGTTCTGTTCACTTTCACGGTTGTCTTTCAAAAGTATCTGTTGACTCTCACGCTCACGCTTTTATCCCCTAATAGGTGGGAGGCAGACACGTCACCAAGCGGTGACGCCTATTATGTCTGCCAACGTGATATAGATAGTATAGCGGTTTATGGGCTTTTTTTCAAGGAAAGAATGTGGAAAGATTCGACGTGACTTTCTCAGGAAAGTGTGCTATACTTATGCAAAATCTTATTGTATGGAGTTTATCTTTTGATGAAAAATGAATGGGTTGTTTACGAAGGAAACGAAGGTCCCGGAAAGGGCAAGCATATTGTTCTCGTCAGTGGCGATGAAGAGTATCGTTCTGAGGAGGCGTTGCCGATGTTGGGGAAGGTATTAGCCACGCACCATGGGTTTAAATGTACAGTGCTGTTTGCGATTCATCCGGAATCGGGGGAAATCGATCCGGAAGTGCAGACGAACATTCCCGGACTCCAGCATTTAGAATCCGCGGATATGATGGTGCTATTCACGCGTTTCCGCGAATTGCCCGATGAACAAATGAAATATGTCATTGACTATACGAACGCCGGCAAACCTGTGATGGGTCTCCGCACAGCGACACACGCGTTCAGTTATAGCCGAGATCTCGACAGTCCGTATGCAAAATACAGTTTTGACAGTGAGGAATTCGAGGGTGGATACGGCAGGCAAGTCCTCGGTGAGACGTGGGTTAACCACCATGGACATCACGGCAAAGAGAGTGCGCGCGGGGTCATTGACGAAGCGGTACAGGACCATCCGATTCTCAAGGGTGTTGACGATGTCTGGGGTCCCTCCGATGTCTACGGCGTTAATGACTTGACGGGTGACTCGCAAGTGCTTATCCACGGACAGGTGCTGGTCGGTATGGA
>JAPOOP010000133.1 GCA_026713385.1 Candidatus Poribacteria bacterium
CGCTTTTCAGGAATCAGATACAGAACTACCTCATTCCGACGAACAGCGGCGAAAAGGAGTGGGGCAGCGGAGCCGCGGGATGGTTGTGGATTTATCAATACATGGGACACGATGTTGTGATGGATGGGGCTGAAATCCAGATAGGGCGTGAGGTCTTCTCACGGGTCCATCTTCAGCTGAATATGAGTTACGTCAACGGAACGATTCAAACTGATGGACGACCGCTGGAACGTATCCCACCCCTCAACGGTAAATTCGTCATCAGTTACACACCTACCCCGTTGCATTTGCATGTCACATCCCGTTTTTCAGGCAGCCAGACCCGACTCGGCGAATTTGAGGAACCCACAGACGGTTATCTCGTCTATGATATCGGCGGTTATCTCAATTTTTCGTGGTGGCAACTTGAGAACATGGTTGTTTTCGAGCTCGAAAACCTCCTTGATACCGCATACCGCGAACATCTGTCCCGTATCAAAGCGGTAATGCCGGAACCCGGACGGAACGCGAAGTTTCTGTATAAGCTTAATTTTTGAAACTGTAGGACGGGGACGATAATTTCTATCATCCCGCACCGTCCTCGATTTTCTAAGGAGATAAAATTGAAAAGACATTTTAACCAAGAATTGGTGGATACGACTGGCGCGTGTCTCTCTGTCGCATGCACAGTCCATTGCCTCGCGATGCCGCTTTTAGTGGCAGTTTTGCCTTTGATTGGGTTGGGTTTCTTTGCCACTGAGCGTGCTGAATTAGTCCTTATCAGTGGCGCAATTGCACTGGCAATCGGGAGTTTAGCGTGGGGTGTTCGACACCACCGGAGATGGCGAGCGTTGTTGATATTGATAGTAGCAGTGGTATTCATCGCCACCGCTCGAACAGCGGTTGAAGGCACTTTTGAAGCGGTCTTCTACAGTATCGGTGGGATTTTACTCGCCTCCGCACACCTCGTAAATCGGCACCTATGTAAGACCTGTCCAGCCTGCGAGCCGGAAGGTGTATAAAATTATGCAGAGAGTATACATTTCAGTGTGTTTCATAGGTATACTAATATGGTCTGGCTGTGATCCGAAGGGACAACCGAGTGCTGCCACAGGCGATAAGCTTCGCGTTGTTACCACGATCGGTATGATTACTGATATTGTTAAAAATGTCGGCGGTCCGCGCGTTGAGGTGACCGGGATAGTGGAACCTGGCATAGACCCACACTTTTACAATCCGACGCCTAAAGATGTTCAAAAGCTCGGTTCAGCACACATCATCTTCTATAATGGGCTGCACCTTGAAGCAAAAATGACGGACATCCTTGCGAAGATGTCGGTGGACACGCTGACGGTCGCCGTAACAGACGCTGTAGATCGGAGTCTACTGCTAAAACCTCGAGAATACGAGGGACTCTACGATCCGCACTTATGGTTTGATGTGAAGCTTTGGATGCAAGCGGTGGGAAAGGTTCGCGATGTCCTGAGTGAATTTGATGCCGATAATGCTGTCCTGTACCGAAGCAACGCCGAACGCTACCTCACGAAACTCATGGAACTCGATGAATACGTAAAGTCGCAAGTAGAATGCGTGCCATCTCAGCAACGCGTCCTTGTGACGGCGCACGACTGTTTTAACTACCTCGGAAAGGCGTACGGGTTTGAGGTACGCGGATTACAAGGTATTAGCACCGCGACAGAAGTCGGTATCGCTGATGTACAGGAATTGGCAACGTTTATTGCGGAGCGGGGTATCTCTGCTATTTTTGTAGAGTCATCCGTCTCTTCACGGAGTCTCGAGGCGGTGAAAGCCGCTGTGAAGTCAAAAGGATTTGATCTGAAGATTGGTGGTGTGCTCTTCACAGATGCTATGGGAAACGAGGGAACCCTGAAGGTACCTACATCGGGATGATCCGACATAATATTGATACGATTGTCCATGCTTTGATTGGAGAATCGGAGTTATAAACCGTTGGATTCCAGCCAGCGGGTTTCTATCAAGGCACGGCACGTGCTGCCTAAAGGAGACCATACAATAGTGTTGAAATTTTTCAATTCGCAAAAGCAGAGCGACCCACAGCAACTCATCCAAGTCAAATCGTGGGTCTCTCAAGCCTTTGACCTATCAGATGACATCTCCGTGATGATTACTCAGTTGCAGTGCACCGAAGAAGGCTGCCCGCCTATTGAAACGGTCATTGCAATCATGGAGACACCGGGAAAGCCCCGGCAATACAAGATTCACAAACCACTGGCAGAGGTGAAGCAGACGGACATTGTTAGCTTGACCACTGACTAAATTCAACAAGGAGAGAAAGATGAACACAGCTATGCTAAACAATCAAGTACCCGTCACCGTGTTAACGGGCTTTTTGGGGTCTGGTAAAACCACGCTTCTCAACCGCATTCTCACCGAAAACCATGGCAAACGTATCGCCGTCATCGAAAACGAGTTTGGCGAGATCGGTGTCGATAATGATTTGGTCATCGGTGCCGAAGAAGAGATTTTCGAGATGAACAATGGTTGCATCTGCTGCACGGTGCGCGGTGATCTCATCCGTATTTTGGGGAATCTGATGAAGCGTCGCGATAAGTTCGACTACATCATGGTCGAAACCACAGGGCTTGCGGACCCCGGGCCAGTTGCTCAGACGTTCTTCATGGACACCGAAATGCAGGAGAAACTGCAACTGGATTCCGTCACGACAGTGGTGGATGCCAAACACATCTGGCAGCACATTGATGACAGCGACGAGGCGCGTGAACAGATTGCCTTTGCCGATGTCATTTTGTTGAACAAGATTGACCTTGTAACCGAGGAAGAGTTAAATCAACTGGAAGCCAGAATTCGCAGCATGAACGGGGCAGCGAAGATTTATCGAACGAAAAACACCGTGGTTGAAATGGACAAGATTCTCAATGTCGGCGGATTCGATCTGGACCGGGCGATGGAGGTTGATCCCCAGTTTATGGAACCGGAGTATCCCTTTGAATGGGCTGGTGTTTATAACCTTTCCACAGGCACGCATGAACTGGTTCTTCAAGAAGGTCCTGACCCGACGATGAAAGTCGCGTTGGTGCCCGTAAATGAGTCAACCGATGAAGCTTTGAAGACCGCTGTTGAGCCAGTCGTCATGGTTTTCTCCGATGATGAGCATGAACTTTCGGCGGGTGGCACCCTTCAACCAGGTGGACAACTCATTGCGTTGAATCTCACAGCGGACGAATTACGCTTTGACGTACAGATCGGCCGCTCCGGTGCTTACGCGCTGTTTACCGAGCATCACCCCGACGAATTTCAAGCACAACTTTTTGGCGGTGGTGCCCTTGTCAAGCCAGTTGTTGAACGCGAATTTAAGCCAGACCACGAACATGATGACGAAGTCACATCGGTCGGCATCACAACCCCCGGCGACCTCGACCCCGACCGACTGAACGATTGGATTAGCGATCTGCTTCGGACGAAAGGTATCGACATCTTCCGCATGAAAGGTATTTTGAGCATCAAGGGGCAGCCAAACCGATTGGTCTTCCAAGGTGTTCACATGCTCTTCGACGGTCGCCCCGACCGCCCGTGGGATGGTGAACCACGCTACAATAGCCTCATCTTCATCGGGCGCAACCTCGACCGGACCGAATTGACGGAAGGATTTGAAGCATGTCTCGCTTGAACAACTTGAGCA
>JAPOOP010000628.1 GCA_026713385.1 Candidatus Poribacteria bacterium
ATAGACGATGGGGTTCATCTTCCTAATGACCTGGGTATTAATACGATAGTAGCACCCGATTTCTACTCGGATCGGACGATCGCCTGTTATTTCAACTGTACCGATGTGGATATTGCTGATCATAAGCAGACGATTTTTGAGGAAGGCGGTGCAACGCGAGGCTTTAATCTCTACGTTTTCGACGGTGAAGTCTATATAGGCGCGTGGAACAGAGCAGAATACAACTGGGACGGCGCGTGGCCCTCTGTCTCAGTAGAATCGGGCGTGTGGTATCACGTGGCTCTGGTTTTACGCGACACTAAAGACGAAGTCGAATCTGACAAATTCGAGATGTGGCTTAATGGTGAACTGGTTGCCAGCGAAGACGGCGGTGCGCTTTATGGGCATGGTGCTGCTATCGCTATCGGTAAGGTCAATGGTGACACCGTTTTTCACGATGAAGTAATTTCAGGGACTGATGTCCACTACTTTGGTGGTAGCGTAGATGAACTCATCGTCTACAACTCCGCTTTTGATAAAGCCGATTTGGCTGAGTATGCAGACGCAGTCGTAAGTGTTGAACCGCAGGACAAATTCACCACCACATGGGCGGCGGTCAAGGCACAACGCACACTGCAATAGTATTTATTTGAGGATGGTGCATAAGTCATTGCAGCTACAATGGTGGAACCATGAATGCCTCGGTTCACAGGAGTCACACGGTGGGATTTCTTTTGTAGCACAATCTGTTAGATTGTGTCTGGTGATTTCCCGCAAACTAACAGTTTGCGGTACAAAAACACAGCAAATAATGAACCACCCTCATTTATTTATATGTGTTTCTGTAGGGCGAGGTCCCCGTGCCTTAGCCCTACACTTCTTTTAAAGGGGACAGAATATGTTAGGAGCGATTATCGGGGATATTGTCGGGTCAATCTATGAACCCAAAGATCGTCGGATTAAAACCAAGGATTTTCCTTTTTTCGGTGAGGATTGTCGTTTCACAGATGATTCGGTTTGCACGACTGCTGTCGCTGATACTCTTTTACACGATCTTCCGCCAGCGGAGACGATGCGGAAGTGGGGGAAGCGGTATCCGAAGTGCGGTTTCAGCCAAATCTTTAAAAACTGGATCTATTCCGAGACGGATGCACCGAACTGCACTTTCCGTAACGGTGCGGCGATGCGCGTCTCACCAGCGGCGTTTCTGAACCGAGATGATTTGGATACGGCACTCGTCGCGGCTGACAAAGTGACCGTTATTAGTCACGACCATCCTGAAGGCATAAAAGGCGCGCGGGCAACAACCCACGCCATCTATCTCGCTTTTCGGGGTGAAAGTCCTACAAGTATCCGCGAGGTTATCACTGCCGAATACGGCTACGATCTGACACAAACAGTGGATGATATCCGTCCTGCTTACGCTTTCGATATGACATGCCAAGGCACAGTTCCACAGGCGGTTACGTGTGCTTTAGAATCAGAAAATTATGAAGATGCTGTGCGCAATGCCATTTCTCTTGGCGGCGATTCCGATACCCTCGGTTCAATTGCAGGTGGTATCGCAGAAGCACTACACGGTATCCCTGACGCAATTAAAGAAGAGGCAAAGGTGCGCTATCTCGCCAAAGCACCCGATATGCTTGAATTAATCTCGGAGATGTATTGAACATCGGATGAAAGGCAGAATTAAACGCGAAAACCAAGCCCGTAACGAAGTGGAGGGGTTTTTGC
>JAPOOP010000320.1 GCA_026713385.1 Candidatus Poribacteria bacterium
GCAAGATGACGCGTACCTACCAAGGCTTTATTACTATGCCAACAGGTACAGAACATGAGGTTCGCGTTCGCGTGACAAGCCCAGCTGTCAAGATTTCACTTTAAGGGTTGTCAGTTGTCGGTTATCAGTTATCGGTTCAAGGGGGGGTTGATTTAACTAAACCCTCTCTTAACTGACGACTGACCACTGATAACTATTAACAAGGAGACGATAATGCGTGAAATTAGTTTACGCCATCAAATGACAGCAATCGTTATCGGCAGCATACTGGTGTTAGCCGTTCTGGCGCAAACGGAAGCATACGGGATGACGCAGACGGCAACAACCGCAGCACCAACCGATGTGTCCACTCTATTTGCGGACACCCTTGAACTACCGAGTTTAATTCGGGTTGCTGTTGACCGGAATCCTAAAGTTAAAGCCGCAAAGGCACGGTGGCAGGCGACTATTGAGCAATACCCGCAAGTGACAGCATTGCCCGATCCAATGTTCATGTACGGTTACTTCTTGCGAAGCGTGGAAACGCGGGTTGGACCCCAACGCCATCGGGTGAGTTTTTCACAAGCGTTTCCATACCCGGGGACCCTTGATGCAGCCGGAGAAGTCGTCAAAAAAGCGATTGAGATTGAGCGTGTGAAGCATGAGCAGGTAATACGTGATCTCATTGTTGAACTGAAACTAAGTTACCATGAATTGGCGTATCTCCAGCGGGCGGTCGAGCTGACACGACAAAATCATGAACTGATAGCCTCTATTCTCACGATTGCCACTGCACGCTATGCCGAAGGGAAAACAGCACTCAATGATGTGTTGAAGGCACAGAGCCAACTGGCACAGTTGGAATATGATCTTGTCCTGTTAGAGGAATTACAGCGCGTTGAACATGCAAACATCAACGGAATCCTGTCTGTTCCTTCAACGATGTCGCTGGGTAAGACAGTGCCAGTTCCATACGAGCCGCTTGATGTCACCATAGCCGATGTAGAAAAACAGGCATTAGCAAAACGACAGGAGCTGCGAATCGCGGCGTTGTCTATCGAAAAAGCCACCGAGCGGATTGCACTTGCGGAACTCCAAACCAAGCCCATGCTTAAGTTTGACTTAATGACAATAGAAACGGGTGAAGCCTTGATGTTAGACGCACCCGGCAGTGGTAAAAACCCGTTTAGTATCGGTTTTGGGGTGACAATTCCGTGGTCAAGTTTGAAGAACAGTAGCAAGGTTCGCGAGGCGCAGCAAAACCGTGAGGTGGTCACGGCGAACAAGCACTCTCTGGAGGATGAAACCAAAGTTGCCCTCCGGAAGATTTATTTTCGTCTTGAAAACGCGCGGCGGCTTGTCGAACTCTATGAAGCCACGCTTATTCCACAAGCGGGTGCTGCTGTTGAGGTCGCTGAGACGTGGCATCAGGAAGGTCCCAAAAGCATTGCGGGATTTCTTGAGACGCAGAGCGTTTGGTTGAATTTTAATCTCGCTCGCCTACGTGCGATTGCGGATTACCAACAGAATGTAGCTCGGTTGGAGAAACTCGTTGGGGGAAAGATCGATGATTCACATAACCATTAAAATCGGTCTCATAATGCTCACTGTTTTGGTAGGCGGGTGTGCCAGCCATCGACTGGAGACCTACCAAGAATTACGTAGCACTGAGATACAACAACCGGCATATTATTATACAGAAGTCGAAAAAAAGGTGCCCGAGACTGAAATTGATACAATTGTGGAATCAGACCAATTTCTCAGCGAAATTGAAGCGAAGGTGTTGAAGTACCAGAAACAGTGGAAAGCTCAATTGGAAAGCGAAACACCGATGCCAAATCTGTTTTACGATCTTTCGACAGACGCCATGAAGGCACATCGGGAATTGGCAGCCTCGCCTGAAGAAGCAAGAGCCCGGCTTGCGCAACCTATTGCATTAGAACTCCTTGTAGCACTTGGATACGAATGGAGTCCGGGGTTAAAATCTGCCCGTGAAAAAATTCGGGCGGTCTTGGAGCAGTATCCGCAAGCCGTCTACTTAGAGAATGTGTTACGTCAGTATAACGCTTTCACGAAACAACTTGATACGAAAGTGGGACCGATGCGCCATAAAGAGATGATGGCAATGGAGTTTCCGTTTCCAGATACCTTAGCGTTGAAA
>JAPOOP010000183.1 GCA_026713385.1 Candidatus Poribacteria bacterium
CCGTGTAGAAGGAACCTACCATCCCGAAAAACGCACCAGTGAGCATCATCCCCTCAATACCGATGTTAAGGACACCCGCACGCTGGGAGATGACCTCGCCTAATGCGGCGAGTAGGAGTGGGGTTGCCCCCCGAATTGTCGCTGAAAGAATATCTTCAAACATTTTTTAATTTATTGCTCCTGGGCTGCTGCGTCCGATGTCCTTGCAGGTTTTCGGTTTTCTATGCCTCGTCTTCTCTATTCAGCGAGTTTTAGACAGTCGAAAAACGGTTTTTCGCAGGTTGCCGCGGTAATGCAAACACGTATGCCTTTTGTTTTCAGGCAAAGCACAATTTTCGCCCAAATCTCAATAGACTCGGTTTCAAACAACACCTACTCGGTAGGTGAAGACGCTCGCTTGCGGAACAGTTGAATAGAACTATAACCGATGACGAAAAGCAAGATTGTCGCTTGCATGACCAATGTCACCTTATCGGAGATGCCCACCTCCCGCTGCATGCTGTAGGAACCTGTTGTTAGCGCACCAAATAACAGGGCAGCAGCAACGGTTACCAATGGATTCAGTTTTGCTAACAGAGCGACAGCTATCGCAGTGTAGCCGTATCCGGGTGAAAAATTGATGAACAACCGACGGGTCAGTGCTGTCAGCTCAATTGCGCCGCCAAGTCCTGCAAGCGCACCACTGATGAAAAAGACGCGGAGGGTGTTGTGCGCAATCGATATCCCCGCCGCCTCCGCTGCAGCTGCACCTTCTCCTACGGCGCGGAGTTGATACCCAAACGCCGTCCGAAAGAGGACAAACGTGAGAATAATCGCCAATACGACAGCGATAACAATGCCGAGATGCACCCGATGCGGCGGGAGAATACGAGGCAGGAACACCCATTCGGCGATACGGTCGCTCTGTGGACCGCGTTGCGCTGCTTCCTGCAAGGGACCACCGTCTATCATCATACTCACCAAGTGGAGCGCGACGTAGTTCAGCATAATCGTACTGATAACTTCGTTGACCCCGCGCACGACTTTGAGGATCGCGGGAATGAGCCCCCATACGCCACCTGCGAATGCCGCAAGTCCGAGACACAACGGTACCGCAATCCACGGACTTTGCGGAAAAATTGGAGCGAGTTTCGTCCCAAACCATGTCGCCGTTAATGCCCCTATCAAAAATTGCCCCTCAGCACCGATGTTCCAAATCCCACACCGAAACGCCATCGCAACCGAAAGCCCTGTCATTAGAAACGGCGTGCTCTTTACCAATGTCTCCCCGAATTTTCGACTATTACCAAAGGCACCACTCACCGCGGCTTGGTAAGCCTCCAGTGGGTTATAGTGACAAAGCAACATAATGAGTGCATTTGTTACAAACGCACTCACGAGAATCAAAATAGGTGTTGCGAGCCATTGAATATTGATTTTCTTTAATATCATAAAAATAGTCTTCAGTATTTGGGTGGAAGGGTGGAACGATGGGGACTCTCTCTTCCATCCTTCCCTTCTTCCATTTCCCTTTCTTCTATTCCAGTCTCTTTCTGATGCCTGACTTCTATTCCTCGGTGTGAGGCTCCCCTGTCATTAACAATCCGAGTGCCTCAACATCGTTGCGTTGCACTGTCGCTTCGATCAACTTGCCCCTCGACATGACATAGAGTCGATCACTTAACAGTAAGACCTCATCTAACTCTGTTGAAATTAACAGGACGGATTTCTTTTTATCGCGTTGTACCAATAAATTCTCATGAACATAGCGAG
>JAPOOP010000748.1 GCA_026713385.1 Candidatus Poribacteria bacterium
CTCGTCGACGCTCCTTTTCCACAGGCGAATCGAGAGCCAGAACTCATGGCACGACTCGCCGCTACAGGATATACCGAACTCGGATTCGATACCATCATGCCCGTTTTCACGATTATCCAAGAATCCAGTGCACTCGGTTGTAAAATTCAGTGGGAACAGAAGGACAACTGGCCCACGGTGAGAATGCGAGAACCGATCTGGGAAGACGTTGACGATATTGTTGTCCCAGACGACTTTTTAACACATCCAGACACCGTGTGCGTTCTGGAAGCGATTAAAATCCTGAAAAAAGAATACGGCGATGAAGTCGCAGTCATCGGGAAAACCATGGGACCCTGGTCGCTCGGTTACCACTGCTTCGGCGTTGAACCTTTCCTGTTGCTCTCGCTCGATGATCCGGGCAAAACGAAACTCGCACTCGATCGGATGAAGGAAGCCACTGTGCAATTCGGGATCGCACAAATCGAGGCGGGTGCCGATGCACTTACGCTCCCCGACCACGCCACAGGTGATCTCGTCAGTGGTGAATACTATCAACGCTACCTACGGGACCTGCACATCGAATTCGTTGAACGTATCCCTATCCCCTTAATTCTGCACATCTGTGGTCGGACTGTTGATAGGATGGAATACATCGCACAAACCGGCATGTCCGCCTTCCATTACGACTCCAAAAACGAACCGCAGGAATCAATGGACATTGTGCAAGAGCGCATTGCCCTCGTTGGAAACATCAATAATCCTGAAACACTGTTTTCCAAAGAGCCGGAAGATGTTAAAGCGGAAGTCGTAAAAAACCTTGACGCAGGTGTTCCGTTGATCGGACCGGAGTGTGCGATCCCACTCCAGACGACCATCGAAAATCTGCAAGCGATACCCGAAGCAGTTCAAGAATGGCACAAGGCACAAACATAAACTACCTACGGAAAAAATAGATGAAAAAAATTACGGTTTTACTGCTAACGATCTGTTCAATCTTGAGCCTTTTAACCGTAGGCTACACACAAGAGACGAACCTTGAACAACTACAGGCATCTGATGTCAATGCTGACGGAGTCATAAATATCCTTGATCTGACGCTCGTCGCCGTGAATTTCGGCACGACACCCGTCGCAGATCAAGCCCTTAACCCGGATGCCAATGGCGATGGCAGCGTCAATATCCTCGATTTAACGCTCGTCGCGAGCCATTTTGGTAGCAGATCCGGCATCCCGTTTGAAGTCACGGATGCAACTTTTGACGATATCGTCTTGGGTTCTGAACTGCCTATTGTCGTAGAATTTAAAGACGATACCTGAATATATTGCATATTGATGCGACCGGTGGTCGCAGCAGTTGCATTGGAATATCGAGATGTCTTCAGTTTTGTAAAGTTGGATGTAAATACGCAACGCGGGAAAACAGCCGAATATCGCATTCGTGGAACGCCTACTTATATCGTATTTAGGGACGGAGAGATTGTCCAAGGCTTCGCTGGTGCCATGCCTAAGGCTGAATTGGTGCAACGAATCCTTGGAATCTTAGAGATTGATGAAACTGAATAAAGTTAACATGAGTTTGATAAAGTGAACCCGTATCACAAACTGTATGAAGTTTCAATACATATTTCGGTAATTCCGTAACATCTCCGGTGTCCCTTCCCAGTAACGGGTGGGAACCCTAGTTAGGAATGCAGATCGCATTTGGGCGAGTACGCCGCAAAACCGCACCTACCGTACTACTACAATCGAAACCGAAACAGTCCGGAAGAGAAAAGCACACACATAAACTATCTACGGAGAAAAACAGATGAAAAAAATCACCTATTTATTCTTAACGACCTGTTTAATCCTCACTCATTTAAGCGTCGGCTATACACAAGATGCTGAGCTTGATACTTTAAAAGCCTCCGATATCAACGCCGACGGAATGGTAAATATCCTTGATCTGACGTTGGTCGCCGCGCATTTTGGCACGACCCCCACCGCAGATCAGACCCCTAACCCGGATGTCAACGGGGACGGCAGCGTCAATATCCTCGATTTGACGCTCGTCGCGAGTCATTTGGGCAAAACAATCCGTCCACCCGTAGCGTTCGTTAGTGCAAACCCAACAATCGACTCGCTGTTAACCGTGGACGACACCATCACACTTACCTTTGATAACATGCCAGACGACGTTAGGGTAAACACAGGTGTCGCTACAGTTATTGACAAAACTGTGAAAATCACAGGTCCCTTCACCCCAGGTTCTGTTGAGTTGACAATCACTTGGGCGGATGGAAACCAAACGCTCAACTATACCATCAGACCTCCGGCAGTATTCGTTAGCGCGAACCCAGCGGTCCAATCGGAAATCACTGTGGATGACACCATCACTCTTACTTTTGACAACCCACCAGAGGATGTTACGATAAGCACGGGAACGGCTACAGTCACTGACAAAACTGTGGAAATCGTAGGTCCTTTCGACCCAGGCGCACTCGCATTGTCTATCACTTGGACAGATGGTAGCCAGACCCTCAACTATACTATCAGACCGCCTGCCGCGTTCGTCAGCGCGAATCCAGCCGTTCGATCCGAAATCGCTGTCGACGATACCATCACGCTTACTTTTGACAACCCACCAGAGGATGTTACCGTGAGCACAGGTGATGCCACAACTATTGGCAAACGGGTGCGAATCACGGGTCCCTTCGACTCAGGGGCACTCACACTGACCGTCACTTGGGCGGATGGTAGCCAAACGCTCACTTACACCGTCGAAGTCCCAGACACCGAAGCACCCGAAATTACCAGTGGAACCGTCAATGCCGGTGATAAGGACGTTGATCCCGATGCACTGAATAGCAGTGGACGGATCGAAGTTGAATTCAGCGAAAGGGTAACCGGCAATATCGCACTGCAAACCGTAGCAGGTGTTGACGCGGGTTGGCTCGGCAAAGTTGATGGTAAGAAAGGGACACTCGAACTCGTCAAAGGCAAAGAACTTGACAACGAGATAACATACATCATTGCGGGGAAAGTCGAGGACGCTGCGGGCAATTCAACCGACATCAACCTTCGGTTCACCACTGCCCCTAAGACCTCTGGTATTCCTTTTGCAGTCACCGATGCGACGTTTAATAGCCTCGTGCTTAACTCAGAAATACCTATTGTGGTTGAGTTTGTCAAGGACGGCTGACCGTTCTGTAAACAGATGGCGCCAGTTGTCGCCGAAATTGCTTTAGAGAACCGGAACACGTTTGCAGTTGCGAAAATGAATGTTGCGCAGAGCCGACAAACAACCGGAAAATATCAGGTGAGGGCACATCCTACCTATATTGTATTCCAAGATGGAAAGGTTGTGGATCGTTTAGGAGGCGTGAAACCGAAAGCCGTCCTGCTTCAGACAATTCTGAGTGCGATAAATTAATTTAGGCAATTAAGGGAAACGGTAAGCATTCAATTGAATCTCACTAAATCTAAGGGCGGATCTCTGTATCCGCCCATTTTCATTTTCTATTAGATCCCAAGTTGCTGCTAGCGAATTTTGGTGTTTTTGCCATGTAATACCATTTCTAAAAGTTTATATTTCATTAACCGCACCTGAGTGCACAGACTCACAGTCTATGCTACAAGGAAGCACAAACTAAAAGTTTATGCTACAATTTCAATCAGAAATGGTATAATACAAGGAACGGAAATGTAATACTTCGTCTGTCTTCGTCTTTGTCGCTTGTCGTTCAGACAGCATTAACAAGGCAACTTACCCTGCCTCCGCTTTACACCCGTTAAGAAAAAAGTCTATTCCTTTACAAAGCAATACCGGAATTCACCGGTGCTATTTCTTCGCGCCCGCAGGTGCTTCACATTGCGGGCTATTATCGTTGTCATACGTTGCCAGATTCATTTTACGCAAAGCATTGCGTGCAATCTGTGTTTTTTCGTTTTTATTTGAGATAAAATAACTCCTATCGGTTATATTAGATAAAAAAATTATAAAATACCAAGTCAAAAACTACTTTTCTTGTAATTTTTTTTACCTAATGTAACCTTTTGCGAAAAAATTTTGTCTTTATATAATAGTGTCATAACGTGATTGTGTGAACTGTGTTGCCTTGCATAAAGCCCAAGACTCCGTGCCTCATTGGACGCTTCAGTGAAGGTCAACACAGTTGAATCTGTTTATGAGGGAGAACTCCATGGAAAGAGAAGACGACGCTCAGTTGGTTCATGCCATTTTGTCAGGCGACGACTCAGCATTCAACATTTTAGTTGGGAAATACGAAAAAAGTGTTCACGCCCTCGTGTGGCAGAAAATCGGTGATTTTCACTATGCGCAAGAAATTACACAAGATTCCTTCCTCCGCGCGTATCAAAAACTTTCAACACTGAGAAATCCGAGCCAGTTTCTTGGGTGGCTGTTCGTCATCGCGAATCGGCTTTGTCTGAATTGGCTACAGAAACAAAAATCTGCGAAGCAATTTGAATCGTTGGAGGACATACCTGTGGAAGAAGTAGCGAAATCTGATTATGCACGTTATGTATCCGAACAGCGCGAGACGGAAGCAACCGAAGATCGTTTTAAAATCGTCAAAAAACTTTTGGAAAAATTGCCGGAGGGTGAACAGACAGTGGTGACGCTTCATTATCTCGGCGAAATGACGATGAAGGAGATTAGCATATCCCTGGGGGTGTCAGTGGAAACGGTAAAGGTTCGGCTGTATCGTGCCCGAGAACGGTTACGAGAAGAAGAGGAACTCTTGATCCAAGAAGTTCTGGGTGGCGTGCAGATACCGGCAAGTATAAAGCAGAACATTATGCGGGAAGTTGCTGACATGAAACCGACCCCCTCTCCGAAAATGAAACCGTTCTTGCCGTGGATAGCTATTGGAACTGCTGTGGTTGTAGCAACCCTATTGATTCTCAGTGTCAGCACCCCATACCTTGCACATTTTCAGAAACTTTACAGTATTGACTTTACACACAATGATGAAAAGGATTTCGCTGCTGATTTTAGCCTAACACTCGGAACCCATAGGACTGGCACTGATCTTTTAGCCGCCCTGATCGAAGAAAAATGCAGGACCAGCGTATGGTCGGCGCAAGCCCTCGAGAATCCGGATTTTCCGGTGGCAGCAGCGGAAATAACGGCGGAAATCGTTATTGTTTCTATGCGGGAGATGGGGTTTGCTGTGGGTGAGCTCGCCACGCTTGATACCATTTATGCGCGCGCAAAACAGATGGGACTTGAAACGTGTCCCGTTGAGACTGCCGTGCAGCTGCGTCTGCGATTTCTGGACCAGTTAGACTGGACAACCGGGGAGCAACTGTCGGAATTTTTCGTCGCGAGTGAACCGTTTGTTCTGACGCGTGATGGCTTTCCGAAGATTTTCAGTGTCGTGCGGGATGATAGATACCCGCACCCTGAAACCGGTAGGGGGCTATGGCTGATTGCAAATGGTACCGTTGATGCCGGAGATGCGGAACGCCCTGACAGACTGTTTAATGCATCCGATCCTGAAGGGTCTGACCACAGCGGTCGTTTTGCATTCGTCATTCCCAAATAGATAGGACACATCTCTTCATCAGAGACGCTATCTTATCGGTATATTTAAAAAAATTAGGAGGATTTTGCTTTAGATAATGATACTGGATTTCGTCTGCCCGATTTTTAGAATGTCAAAAACACGCTGTGGTCTGTCATAAAGCGGGGGAGTGGGCAAGAGATGACGATGCCGATGGTGTTCGCGAGGTTCATACGAATGGCATTGAAGGCATCTGGACAACAGTCCGAAACTTCCTTCGCCCGTTTCGCGGTGTTCATAAGAAGTTTCTCTCTGGTTATATCGCAATCTGTGAGTTCATCATAAATCGAAAATCTGTTTCTGTCAACTTTATATCAAAACTCGTTCAAGCATAGAAATGCATTCAATCTTGACATGAGCCAACAAGTTTCAAAACCAAGGAGGACGAAATGAAAGTGAAATACACCCTGATGATCATGATGATGGCAATGGCAGCAATAATCTCCTGCTCTCCCGACAGGGTAGAAGAGCCGGAAGAGATACTGCTACCTGAACCAGTAGAACTAGAGCCGGAGTACAGTTGGTCCGATGGTGTGGTGACCATCACGACAGGTAACTACAAGACCAGTGAGGACATTGTCAAGGCGATCAACAATCGAGTGGGCTGGATGGAAGTGAGTTGGGGCGCGGAAAGTGTCTTGCCAAAAAGCGGCTTCCCGATGTCTCGGCAGAAAAAGAGTGTTGATGTAACAGTGGTGACGCTCTTGGAAGCCGGCTTTACAGAACTGGTGACACTACCGGAAATAATAGAGCGGTACCGACAACTCGGGTATCGACCACTGACACTGGAAGAGGCCTTTGAACTGCGTATGCAGTTCGAAGACCAGCCGAACTGCACCGACGAACCAGAGAATAAGTGGGGAACATTCTATACCCTACTGTCGGAA
>JAPOOP010000131.1 GCA_026713385.1 Candidatus Poribacteria bacterium
AGGCGCGGATTTAGTGGCGGGAACGGGACGCTTAACACTGTGGTGGAAAAACAGTATTCAGCTTGTGGCCCCCTATACGCAATGGAGAACACTATGCCAAACTACGCGAAAGCGTCCGTTCATCCTTCAGAACTACGCGAAAGCCAAGACGACCAAACGGGCGCGCATATCTATCAACTCACAAACGATACCTCTATCAACCATAACCTCTACTTCCTGACATCTTCGTTCACTCCCGACCAAGGACATCTCATTTTTACCTCCTACCGTTCAGGAACACCCAACTTTTTCAAACTGGAATTTCCCAGTGGGGACATTGTGCAGTTGACCGATGCCGATGACATTCACGGTTACTCCGGTGTGATTTCCAAAGACGGCACCGAACTCTTTTACACGCAAGCAGACGCCATCAAAGCGATCCACCTCGATGCCCTCGAAGAACGTGTGCTTTCAGAATTCCCCGGTGGAGGTCTCGGCGAGTGCAGCGTCAGCGCAGACGAACGGTATATCGTGACAGCGATGAAGCGCGACGACAAATCGCATATCACCGTAACCGCTACCGATGGCAGTGGCGGCGAGGTTATCTACACCTCCCCAGATCAGACGATTATCCATCCGCAGTTTCATCCGAAACACCCCGACCTCATCGCGTATTCCGGCGACCCGGCACCCCGAATGTGGACCATCAAACGGGACGGCACAGAAAACCGGTCACTCTATCAACACGATAATAACGAGTTCCTCGTCCACGAAACCTTCCTCGGTGCACTCGATGAACTCATCGTGACGCATTGGCCCTATGCACTTCGACGGATGTCTTTGGAAACCCTACAGATGCAGACGATTGCCGATTTCAACGCGTGGCACATCGCCAGTAATCGCGACGGAACGAAGGTATTGTGCGACACCGTTCACCCCGATATCGGTTTGCGACTTGTTGATGTGGAGACAGGTGAACATACACCGATCTGTTATCCACAAAGCTCATCCAGCGGGAGCCAGTGGGAAACTGCTCGTTATGCGCTCGCTGAGGATTGGGCAGCGGCACAACAATCAGGCGATCGGGAGAAGGCTCTCAGTTGGATGGAGATGAAGGTGGATACGGTTTACGGACCGCAATGGACGCATCCACATCCCTCGTTCAGTCCTGATGAAACGGCTGTTGTGTATACATCGGATGTTTCCGGACATTCACAGGTTTATGTTGCTGTGATTCCATCAGTCTGATTATGGACTGTGAGGTAATCCGTGTGTCTGCTTATTTCTGAGAGGTGCCTAATCTTGAATTTCATTATGATACCGACTTCACGCCCCATCATACAGGAAAAATTATGAAAAGATTTACACACTACTTATGTTTTTTATTGAGCTTCTGTATCATCTGTGGTGCTGCATCAGCACAGGAAAATTGGATGCCGGATCCGAATTTACGGCGAGTTGTGGGTGAGAAACTCCGTTCACACCGGTTCACACAACCCGACATGCTACGGTTAAGGGATTTGGTTGCATTCAGTCAAGGCATCGCTAATCTGACAGGTTTAGAGCATGCCACGAATCTGGTGTTTCTCGATTTAGGGGGCAACCGGATCACGGACATCCGCCCACTCGCAGGACTCACACGGTTGGAAACATTGAGACTCTGGCATAATCGCATCACTGATATTTCGCCACTTGCAGGACTGAAGCGTTTGAAGGAGATAGGGCTAAACGACAATCAGATAGAAGATTTCACGCCACTTTTGGAACTCACAGACTTGGAAACGCTACAAGTTAAAGACAACCCCGGTGATGTTACACCAATTTTGGCGTTGAATCCTGTGGATTTAGAGATATGTGATGTGCCGGGTTACCCAATTGCGCCGCGTATCCAGGACCGCGACTATCCTTCCGTGTTCGCAGCGTGGATGAACATCATTAACATACCCACCTTATCACATGAGCAACGTTTGGCACGCCATGATTTGTATTTCTGTTGTCCCCTATTTGGGTTAAGTTTTATGAATACCGAACATAGTGTTGAATTAGTCGGAAATATTGAAGATGCAATAAGACAACGCAAAGCACTTGAATCTGAAAATCCGAATATGGTTCTGCTTGTGCCAGTGAAATATTTTACCGGTTTGAATTCTGATGCATATCCGGAAGATTCTCCGCTGTGGCTCCGGGATAAGAACGGAAATCGTGTGATTGAGTCGGGTTGGGGTGAAGCATTATTAGATTTTACCAAGCCTGAAGTTCAAGAGTATGCGATCCAACAAGCGATTGCTGTTTCCAAGTGTGGACTTTTTGATGGTATATTTTTAGATCACTGGAACGAGGACCCCAGACTTGGGGGGTATCAGAATTTGGAAGCAGAACACACCGCACGAGACAGAATTCTGCAAGGCATTCGTGCTGAGGTCGGCGACAACTTTTTGATAATGGTGAACGCCAACCGCAGTAAAATCCCGCGGTGGTCGCGTTACATCAATGGCACGTTCATGGAGACTGGTGGGGACTTACTTACAGGTAAACCGGGGTATGACGCGTGGGGGTATACCTATACGGGACTCCAAGAGATTGAAAGCACATTACGTTGGGCGGAAGGACATTTCCGTGAACCCCGCATCAACGGTTTGGAAGGATGGGGTGTGATGCGTGAGTTGCCCGATAGTCCGACCAACCTTAGTTGGATGCGCATTTTTACGACAATGAGTCTTACACACTCTGATGGCTATGTGCTTTACACCATTGGAAGCGCAACTCTTCACCACGAACATCCATGGGACAATGAATTTCTGGCACAAACGTATGGTCATGCCAATCAAATACCTCACGTCCATGATCATGACCATTATTGGTATGACTTCTGGGATGCTGACTTGGGTCAACCTATTGGCGAAAAAGCACAACGCTACGAAAACCGAGATGGCTTATTTATCCGGGAGTTCACCAATGGTTGGGCAGTCTATAACCGGAGCGGAAAAGCGCAGGAGATTCGCCTATCAGAACAGGCAACTGGTGCGGAAAGTGGACTGCGAAATACAATCCATACTATCCCCGATTTAGATGGCGAGATATATTTAAAAACCGTTGGGCAAATCACACCCGGAAAATACCCGCCCCTCTATTGGATAGACGCGAAAACAGACACACTCTATCGTCTTGTCGGTGATAAAGTGGAAAATCTTGTGCCAAGGATCCAGAACGCAACAAGTCTCGCCGTAGATACAGCCGGTGAAAGACTCTATTGGACAGAAAAAACAAGCGACCGAACCGGGAAAATCCAACGCGCCAGCCTTGACGGCACAAACGTCCAACTCGTTAGAGCGTTGACAAGCACACCTCTCGACATCGCGCTTGATACTGCAAGCGGTAAACTTTACTTGAGCAATGCCTGGGGGAAAATTCAACGGATGAGCCTCGACGGTTCCAATTTTCAATCTAACTTCATTACAGACTTGGAGGCTCCGCAGAACCTCGTCTTAGATACAACAGGCGGCCAACTCTATTGGACGGAACAAACCGGTCAGACAACTGGAAAGGTTCAGCGTGCCAATCTTGATGGCTCAAATGTGCAATTAGTGAAAGGACTGACGAGTGCGCCGCGCGGCATGGACTTTGATAGTACACACAGAAAACTTTACGTGACCAACGCTTTCGGAAAGCTCCAACGAATGGATCTTGATGGTTCCAGTTTTCAGCCGAATTTCATCACAGGTTTGGTATCTCCCGGAAAAGTCGCAGTGGATGTCGTAGGGGGAAAAGTCTATTGGACGGAGAAGGACAAACTGCGGCGTGCCAACCTCAACGGTGAGAACATTCAAGATGTCATTACAGGGTTAGGTGAACTTACTAACATGGGCTTAGGGATTGATTCTATGGGAGAGATAGGTGTTGCCGCTGCGCCTATGATAACGCCGGTTGTTGAACAAACGCAGCTGCTTGCGAACTATCCGAATCCGTTCAATCCAGAGACATGGATACCTTACCAATTAGCGACCAACGCCAATGTGGAAATCCATATTTATAATATACACGGTGTCCTGGTTCGCCGCCTTGAACTCGGACATCAACTCGCTGGCACTTACACGAATAGAGGGCGTGCAGCATATTGGGATGGTAGGAACGATGTCGGTGAACGTGTTGCCAGCGGTATCTATTTCTACCAACTCCAAGCCGATAATCTTTCGCTCTTACGGAAGATGCTTATCCTAAAATAATATCAAATGACCATAGGATAACTGGGATGCTAATGTTTATTAGCTCCACAACCTATCGTGGGAACGTTCAGAATCCCATTCTGTCGTCGGCGCGAAGTAGTCTGTTTCCTCTGCGTGCAGATGTTCGCGGATGACCTCTTCGTTAAGGTCTATGCCTAACCCTGGGGTTTCGGGAACATTGATATAACCGTTTTCAATGATCGGATTCGGCAAACCTGTTACCATCTCATCCCACCACGGATTGTCGACAGAGTGATTTTCTAAGACCATAAAATTCGATGTCGCTGCGGCACAGTGGACGCTCGCCATTGCACAGACGGGCGTGCCTGCCATGTGGAGTGCCATCGCAATGCCGTGATCTTCCGCCAAATCGCCGATCTTCTTGGTCTCTAAAATTCCGCCCGATGTCGCAATATCCGGATGCGCTACAGCGATTCCTCGACTCTCAAACAGCGGCATGAAGTCCTCTTTACAGTAGATGTCCTCGCCTGTGCAGATAGGCGTCGCACACGAATTCGAGAGACGCACATACTGGTCGGTATATTGCCACGGTACCATATCCTCTAACCACGCGAGATTGTATTTTTCCAATGCCTTCGCGATGCGGATACAGTCCTCGATACCAATATGTCCAAAGTGATCTACCGAGAGTGGTATCTCATAACCGATAATGCCACGAACAGTTTCTACGTATTCGCACAATATACTGATGCCTTTTTCGGTCAGGCGGATGCCCGTAAACGGATGCATCAGGTTAGAGGTTTCTAAATTTCCCGCAGGTGCAGAAATTGTGCCGGGAGTCCCGCGAAGCAGCCCAACGCCAATGTCCATTTTCAGGAATGTGAACCCTCTGTCAATGCGTTCTTGGAGTATTTTACCCATCTCTTCGGGGTCTCTGAGGGAAGGGGTATCGCTATAGCATCGGATTTTGTCTCGGAATTTGCCACCAGCGAGTTGATAGCACGGCACGCCGTAAGCCTTCCCAGCCAGATCCATCAGTGCCATCTCAATCCCGCAGATACCACCGCCTTGCCGAGCGTGGTGACCGAATTGCTTAATCTGTCGAAAGATTTTATCAACGTTACATGGATTTTCGCCGATAATACGGCTTTTGAGCATCAGGGCATACGTCGGACTCGCACCATCGCGGACTTCACCTAGACCGTGAATACCTTGATTTGTGTCGAGTTTCAAGATGGGACCACCTGTTTGGGTTCGGACGATGCGCATGTCCGTGATTTTTAGTGCTGAAGGCTGAGAAGCGGTATTGACATTCGATAATATCTGTTCCATTTATTCTTCCTTTTCCGATA
>JAPOOP010000643.1 GCA_026713385.1 Candidatus Poribacteria bacterium
CACACCTGTCGGACCGAGTTCGATGGGCGTATCTTGCGGGTAATAGAAAACCAGAAGCCTGCGGGTGTGATGAGACCAGCGTTTCCCACCATCTTGGTGCATCCCTTGCCCTTTACTACCCGGAGGATTGTAGTGCGGATGGCGGTGTGGCTGCTTGTAGTAGCCCGCGCCAAGCAAACTCGTCAGAGCACCACTGACGTTCGGATCGTCAAGAATTTGCTGGATCTCTGGGATCCGTGGCACCAGATTATTCCCCGGATTGCCTTCCTTGTCAAAAACCGTTACCGTCTTTTCGTAAATTGCATCATGGAATTGCGCGGGCAACTCAGTCGTGACGGTTACGAAACCGTTCACAATGAAATGCCGCATCTGCGCGTCGCTTAAGAGGTGTACTGCCATTTTTTATGTCTCCCTCTCTTCCAAAACTTGCTATGATTCCTATCTACAAAAGCCTAAGTTATTTTAATTATTTCATAAAATTACATAATTTTCAAGAAATTCTCCCATTAAATCCACAAATCTGTAAAAATGCCATGCGTACAGTCGAAAACTTTTCACTATCAGGTAGGTAACCCATGGGTTACCTACCATACAAGGTTGTGTTATTTATGAAAAAACGTGTTTCAAGCATATTCGTGTTTCTCTGTAAAGTGTTGGTCTGCATTCTCATTTTCAGTTTATGGTCCCCCATAATAGTCCCCATTCTTTTTTATTTTACTTTCGCAGACATTGACATGAAGGCGCAGATGCTATGGGATTGGGGCGAGTTCAATGATTTGACGAACTCGGCGCAACGACTTCAAAATGAGGGGATCCCGCTTCGTTTTGAATATAAAGCCGTTTTAGTTGCAAAAAAAGTCAGTGATATAGGTTTTTTATGGATTCCTGCCGGCATCCTTTGGGGGTTTTCAAGAGAGTTCTTTTCGTTGTTGCACCGCTATGTGGGGGGCAAACATTTCAAGAGCGTGTTGCAATAAACGTTGCCTAATTTGCCAACCATAAATCTCTGAGAAAATTTTCCCATCAAATCCATAATTGTGGTAAAATAATTGAAATTAAGCGAATCCTAACACACAGCATACCGAAATTGGAGGTTTCTGGATGGGACGAAGTTTTGAAAAATCACTCGCGTGGAAAGAACGCGCGAAAGCAGCATTAGTTGGCGGTGGGCAGCCCCATAAACAGAGTCAACCACCGAGACCTGTTATGATTGCAGGCGCGAAGGGCGCACATTTCTGGGATGCCGATGGCAACGACTATATCGATTACCTCATGGGATTTGGACCTATGATCCTTGGGCATGCCTATCCGACTGTGATTGATACGGTCACAAAGTATCTCGTTGAACGGGGTAATGTTTATAATTTCGGGCATACCCTTGAGGTTGAACTCGCCGAGAAGCTGGTTCAGATTATCCCATCGGCGGATAGGGTCGCTTACTTCGTTGGCGGATCGGACGCAACAACCGGCGCGATTAAGTTCGCTCGCGCATACACCGGTAGAGAAAAGATCATTCGATCCGGTTATCACGGCTGGCACGATTGGTGTAGCCACGCCCGCGGACACCTATCAAGTGCTGCTGCTGCCACACTCAGCGTTGATTTCAATGATCTCGAAGGGCTTGCCGACCTCTTTAAAGCACACCCTGACGAGATCGCGTGTCTAATTATGGAACCTTCTGGACAGGACCTTCCCAAAGACGATTATCTCGAAGAGGCAAAGGCTCTCGTCAATGCCAACGGCGCTTTGATGATTTTCGACGAAGTCAAAACGGGGTTCCGCTATTCTTTGGGTGGTGCACAGGAATACTTCGGGGTTACTCCTGACATGTCCGTTTTCGGAAAAGCACTCGCGAATGGGTTCGCCACGGCTGTCGTTGTCGGGAAAGAAGAGATAATGGATGAAGTTGGCGATGTCTGGGTAGCCGCAACCTTCCACGGCGAGGTATCGCTCGTTGCTGCCGCACTCGCCACAATTGAGGAACTTGAAGCGAAGGATGGTGTCGCCTTTATGTGGAAGCAGGGACAGAAGTTGCTGGATGGCTACAGAGAGATGACGGCACGTCTCGGTATTGAGAATGCCCGCATCGGTGGCATCGGACCCATGCCCTACTTCGGCTTGAGTACCGACAGTGATGACGAACGCCAACAACGGTTCAAGAAAACTTTCTACGAGGCGACCTTAGAGGGTGGTTTATATCTGCCTGAAGGACATATCTGGTTCATGTCTATGTCACACACCGATGAAGATGTTGCGAAGACGCTTAGCGTCTCTGAAGATGCCCTCAAACGCGCCAAAGCCGCATAGGAAGAACAAGATCACTGAATAATCGTAGATATCTGGATGTGAATTACGCTTTCTTTAAGCCGCTGGCAATTCCTCGGAAACACCGCAACTTCATCGAAAATCTGCCCGAAACGAAGTGGAAGGCAGTCCAGGAGCAATAGTTTAAAAAATGGCACAAATCACAGATCACACCAAACCATTTATTGTTGATAAGAACCTTGGGACGGCACTCGACATTGATAACGCGCAACTCACGGAAACAACCTCCGACGGTACGCCCGTTGTCGCACCGACGCAAGAACAGAAATACCTCTTTGACATGCGCGGATGGCTTTTAGTACCGGGTGTATTATCAGGTGATGAACTCGCAGAGATGCAAGAGTTCGGGTATAAACTCCGCCATGAACCGGAATCGATTCCAGAGCATGAACGCTCTCCCCTCGGCGGTCCCATGCAACGCCTTGCCGACCATCCGAATGTTGTCGGTTTTCTCAATGAATTTCTCGCGCATCCAGCGTTATCAAGCCAAGAATGCTACGGCTTCCGCATGGAATCGTGTAGCCTGTTTTATCGCACTGTCGGTGATGGCAATTTTGGACCCCACAACGGAAACGGGATGCTCCGTTTTCCCGGCGATTCGCACCTCTATCGGTGTATTCCGGGCAGAGGATATAGCGGGTTAACTCGCATCGTCTGGGAACTGAATCCTGTCAAATTTCGGCAGGGGGGCACCCTGTTTATTACGGCGAGCCATAAAGCCGTCTACACGGCACCCGACACAATCCGAAGCCAGGATTCTCTAATTTGGGATACGTATGAGTGTCCTGCTGGGTCCCTCCTCTTTTTCACGGAGGCGTTGACACATAGTACGCACACGTGGACGAACGAGGAAAACGATCGTCTCGCTATTTTCAGTTGTTACAATACGGTCAATAGCAAGTGGCACGATTGGGATCCGCCACCGAAGTTGTTAGCCGAAATGCCTGAGAAGCGGCAGACCCTGTTCCGACCCGTCCGCGCCGCCAATAACTTAATCGGCGAGGCGTACCGTCATTAGTAGAGGCAACTCTTGTGGCTGTCCTGAGATGTTAGGCTTATCATATCCCTCTCACTGATAACTAACAGTTATTCTTACTGATAGCCGACTGCTGATTGCTGACGGCTAATAGAGGAGGCGTTTATATGCGTCAAATTGGATCAACCCCTGTTACCGCACCCGGTTGGACTGCGAAACCGAAAGACGGGATCGCTATCGTCGATTGTGATGTGCACCACAATTTTCGCCATCCTACGCAGATGCTGCCTTACCTGTCAAAATTCTATCAGGAGCATCTCCTCGACCAAGGGCTACATCTCGGTGGGTATCCCAACATCCCGATTCGGAGCAACCGTGTTGACCTCAAAGGCAGAGTCGAAGAAGCCATCGAATCGACACCGAAAAACTCCGGCGGTGATCCCAGAGATTTTAACTTTACATTAGAGTTCCTCCAAGATGAGCATCTCGATGTCTGGAATATTGATGTCGGTTTGCTTACTGGACCGCCGCCATTCTACGGGTATTCTGGGCTACCTGACCCGGATTGGGCAGCTGCACTCTGCCGCGCCTTTAACGATTGGACAATTGAGCATTGGCTTGATCGCGACGAACGCGTCGTCAATGCTATCCTCGTCTCTCCATCCGATCCACCCCAAGCTGTGGAAGAAATTAACAGGCTCGCACACCGAAAGGACACTGCTGCTGTTATGGTGCCGATGGGAACGAGTCGTCCGTTTGGCAACCGCTTCTATCATCCCATTTGGGAAGCGTGTGAGACACACGGATTGCCTGTCATATCACACATCGGCGGTGGTGGTGGGGCAACCCGAAACACGCCAACCCCGGTAGGGCATCCCACTTACTACATGGAATCTCGGATGAGCAGACCTTATGTCGCCAGTTCACACGCGACATCTCTGATCTGCGAAGGGGTCTTTGAAAAATTTCCTAACCTCAAGTTCGCACTCATTGAAGCACAACAGATGTGGGCAGTGCCGGTGATGTGGCATTTGGATACCGACTGGAAAGCACTACGAGATCAGACACCATGGCTTAAGCGGCTGCCGAGTGAGTATTTCCGTGAACACATCCGCATCGGGTCACAACCAATGCACGAACCTGAGAAGCCGGAACAGATGTACCAGATGTTAGAAATGCTGCACGCAGATGAAACGCTGATATTCTGCTCAGACTTCCCACATTTCGATTGGAACGATCCGGTAACGGTTTTTCCCAAGCTCCCAGAAGACTTACACCGCCGCATCTTCGCCGAAAACGCCCTTGATATCCTTCGATTGGATGTGGAAAAAACCAACGGATCCCCTAATCCAGTAGCAAATTAGCCGCGAGGGAAAATTAAAATATGGCGGTTGTCGATTGGCATTCGGTGAATAGGTTTTCGTCTAAGCAAGTGTTGCTCTTAGGATACGCTCAAAACGGGTAGCCCGTAATGAAATGGAGGGGTTTTTGCTTGGGTATTTCTTCAGATATAAGAAAGCACACCTGAGACAGAACATCCGTTGTTTCCCCGCAAGGTATAATTAAGAATCCGTAAGGTAAGTTAAAAGTATGGCATGTGTTGTTGTCGGAAAAGTATCCGAGATTCCACCGGGAAAACGCAAAATCATCGTCCCGTTCCGTGGCAAGGCAGGCATTGGTGTCTTCAATATTGATGGCACCTTTTACGCTGTCCGAAATATCTGTCCGCACAAGCGCGGACCTTTATGCACAGGAGAACTCACCGGCAGGTTCGCCGCTGAGGCGCCGCCTTCAATTCATGGGACAATGCTCTCTGTGGATGGTTTGGGCGAGGTCCTGCGCTGTCCGTGGCATCAGTGGACATTTGATATTGCCACGGGGCAATGCCTCGTTGATGAAACGTTGCGTGTAGCGACCTATCCGGTCAAAATTGAGGGGGACGATGTCGTCGTCGAATACGATGGCTAAGTTAATTGAACCCCAAGTTGCTACCTAACGAGTATTCTATGTTCAAGGGGAGGTGTCAGTCGGTTTCCTACTCCAGCGAAGTAGTATGTCTATAGGATCCCGGGCGTTGAAATGCAGGCACTCCAGCGGAGTGCTATGTCTATAAAAAGGTGACCTAATCTTGCCGAAAGGCACGAAATATGCCAAAACGGGGGACAAAATGATTAACAGAATTCCGAAACAAATTTTTATTTCCGCCATTATAGCAACTGTTTTA
>JAPOOP010000130.1 GCA_026713385.1 Candidatus Poribacteria bacterium
CGGCATGTCGTAATCGTCAATAGAGATAGCGAATTCGGTTGCTTCAGATAACACCCGTGCTTGGTTATCCGCAAAAATCCATGTATCTGACCCCACGACACGTCCACCAATCCTATAGCGTATTACCGCGCCGTTGGGTTGTGATGGAATCTGCCCATGCCAGTGATGCACATATCGCCATTCAAGAGCGTTCCATACCGACCCACTCGACAGGAATTCAAACGTAGATTCTTTCCCATCACTCTCCATCCAACAGTGAACCGAATCATAGGCGACACCGCCGGACGTTGTCACGTGAAGATTAATGGGTTGATTTGGTTGTGGTCGTGACAGGTTTTCAAGCGGTAGCTTTAAGCGGTGAAGATGCTTGATACCCACTGAATTGCTACGGTATTCGGCGATACGGTTCTCAAAATCTCTTTGCGTGCCAAACATGACTTCCTCTTGAAATAAAAAAGCCGTGTAACAGGTACACGGCTTTCAGATTTTCGTTACGATTTTGCCTACTTATCGCCCCAAGCGCGCCCACGTGGAATTAACAACTGTTGTCCCACACTCAGCCTACGCCGATCGAAGATATAATCGTCCTGGTTCGCGGTGACTAACCGTTTCCACATCTCTGCGTCATCGAAAATCTCAGGACGTGCGGCGATACGCTTGAGTGCCGCTTCACCGTTTTCTTCCTGAATATCCTCTTCCTTCACATGGTATTTGTAAAGTGCTTCAGGACTGGTGATGCTGAAACTGAAACTATGTGAACTTTCAAGGGCATTGCCTGCCATATCGGTAGCACCGGAGACAGTGGCAGTGTACATACGTCCTGCGCGCATCGGCATATCGGATGTAAAGGTCACAGAATCACCGCTCCCGCTCACTGTCCCTGACAGCATTGCGTTCATCGGTTCACTCATTGAATCTTCCGTTTTCGTAACTGCTACATCTACGGAAACAGTGTTGCTGTCAATCGGTTCACTAAACGAAACCGTCAGACTATTCATCACATTCAGTGAATCCTCGTATTCAGAGAAAACCGTGCCATCTGCGGGTTCGTTCATTGTCACTGTCGGCGGGGTCGCGTCAGTGTAAGTAAATTTCTGTGAAAGCGTGACCGGTACTTCAGGTTTTCCTTTATTTGTAACGACGATGGACACAGATTCTCCCGCCATGCCACCGGGAGTTACCGCCGTGATTTGGGTTTCACTTGGAACAGTTACGCTTTGCGCATTTTTTCCACCGAACGTCACGGTTACACCGTTCTTCATATCAAATTTTTCGCCAGTAATCTGGACAGTTGTCCCGCCGGTTTCGGGTCCCTGTGTTGGACTCATCCCGCTCGGTATGGGTTCTGGGTTACAGCCAGCACATCCTGCCATCCACACACAGACAATCGTGAGGACCGCGAGCACGGCTATATTTCTGGGTTTTTTCATTAATTCAGTCTCCTTATGGTCAGGAAGGCTCTCATTTCGGATCGCGCCAAATTCTACGACTAAAAAGCGGCGCAGCTGGCAAGCCAAAAATGCTATTGCTATTAGAAGAAGGATTTCGTGGTTAGAGGGAACCCTCTAAATTACACTTTAAACTATTATACACGTAAATTGAAACAGTTGTCAACACTTTTTTGCACAGTCCGCGAATAAAACTCGCTCTATAAATATCCTAACCACGCCAAGTCGTCCGCTTTAATGGATCGCTCACACTCACGGATAACGCTGGGCCGAAACCTTCTACGGATAAGCTTACTGTGTTTCCATCACCAACAGCGGTAAGTGCCTCATGGTGCGTCCCAGTCGATACAACATCACCCGGTTCCAGCGTTACGACGTTGGTCACCTCCGCGAGCAATTCGGGAATAAAGCGTGCCATGGAATTCGTAGAGAAATCGTGCTGGAGACCGTCGTTAATCCAGAGTTGCACGCCGAGTGCATTCCCGTCGCCGATTTCGTCAGCAGTAACGAGTGCTGGGCCCATCGGTGCAAATGTATGCCAACTTTTTCCTAAGAAGAAACCGCCAGGCAACCCCCGCGCAGAGACATCAATAAATTGTGTGTAACCAAAGACACAGTCTAACGCGTTATCTTCGGATAGATGCTTCGCCGTCTTACCAATTACAATCGCTAATTCCGGCTCAAAGTGAAACACGGTCACATCTGCTTCTGGGAGTTCCACCATCCCCTTCGTGGCAATGATGCCGGTCGGCGACTTCAGAAAGGCATTGAAATCCCCGCGCGACGGACTATCCGGTTCAATATAATTGCCGGCAAGGCAAACGAGTTGTCCTGGACGCGGGAGGGGTGCATTCAGGCTAACACTGTCTAAAGCGATAGCAGCGCCGTTTTCAACCGCGCCCTCTATTGTCGGACGTAGATTATCAAAGTCCTCAATCACTGTTCGTATCAATTCTTGCGGTGTATGATACGAAACACTACTGAGTGCCCCGCTGATGTCAACGATCCCATCTTCTGTTATTACACCGAGCTGATAATCATTAAAAAAGGCAAATTTCATTTATTCTCCTCAAGACGTTTCACAAGCGGATGA
>JAPOOP010000527.1 GCA_026713385.1 Candidatus Poribacteria bacterium
CCTCAAACAGAATATTAGACTATCCTGCACTGGGTGCGTGGGTCTAAAAACATAGGAGCAGTTTATGAATCCGAAAATTTTTAGGTTAACACTATGCGTATTACTCGTACTCTCAGTCGCTTACCTTTCTGGGGAGGAGAGAACGGGAGATGTCGGAATAACTGAAGAACCGAAGCCTACACTTAAAGTGGGTTTGATTCATCCGTTGCTAAATTACGCCACTTTTGGCGACGGTGCCAAACTTGCCTTAGCCGAAATCAACAAAGCAGGCGGTATTCTTGGGAGGCAGGTAGAACTTATCTATAAAGTGGAAACAGGAACCATTGCTGATTCTGCAACAGAATTAGCTAAAATGGAAAATGTTGTCGCTATATTAGGTCCGATGTTTTCAAGTAGTGCTGTTAAAGTTGGACCGATCATCAATATTCCTGTCATTGTGGGTGCAACAGGTGCTGACGTGACGAATACTGGGAATGATCCGAGAGATTTTCTCTTTCTCGTGGCGAATTCAAATGCCTTGCAAGCAAAAGTCATGGCAGGTTTTGTGGTGAACGACCTCGGCAAGAAAACTGCAGCGATGATTTGGCAGAACGGGGATGTCTACTCTAAAGGTTTCGTTAACGCATTTGATGCGGATTTCAAGGCACTTGGCGGTCGCATTGTTGCCAATCAAATCTATGAACAAGGCGATACAATGTTTGATGGACAACTTGGGATCATCAAAGAGGCAAACCCTGATGTCCTGCTTCTCGCAAGTTTTCCGCCAGAGAACCCGATCATAGTGAAACAGGCACGGGAGATGGGCATTAAGTCCATCTTTATCGGCAGTGATGGTTGGGATGATTCGTTGATGTTAGACATTTTAGAGGATAACACCCCTCTCGAAAATTCCTACTATTGTAGTATCTCGGATGAACTTGCTGCAGATTTTACGGACGCTTATGAAACAATGTTTAAAAATCAGGCTATTGGTATCGCGCCATTAGGTTACGATGCCATGCGGTTATTGGCAATAGCGATTGAAAACGCCCAATCAACAGACCCTGTTATGATTCGGGACGCAGTTGCTGCTATCACTGACTACCAAGGGGCGACAACTATTTCCGGCTTTGATGGTAACCGTCATCCTATCAAACCTGCTTCCGGTATCCGCGTGTTGAAAATTGTTGATGGCCAACCGCAGCAATACACTGTTGTGAAAGCATACGAGTAACTCTCATAGGACTTACGGAAATCCCGGTACTCCCGGGTGAGGTTTCGTGAAGATGAAGAATTTAAATCGGTAATTTCTTAATGAGATCCGGTGGGGTTGCAAACCGCACCTACCCTGTTTGGGGAATGTATCAAATTACCGAAATATGTATTGAAACTTCATCAAACCTCACCAGCAGTGGTCGGGGCTATAACTCACTGAAGTGTCTATCTATAGGCTTCAGCATAAGTAACTCTGCCTCAGACCCAATTTGCAATATCGTCCCAGATGTGGTAAAATATAAGGAGTTTGCTTTTCTATAGCAAGTTTCGGCTTGCAAGCTACGCCGAAATTCATCATACTAACATCTTGGAGATAATTTATGTATAAAATCGGTCTCATCCCTGGCGACGGAATCGGCCCCGAAGTGACGCGCGAAGCAATGAAGGTCTTCGGGGCAGCAGCCGAACAAGCCGGAATCCAATACGAAACAGTCGAATATGATGTCGGCGGCGACCGGTATCTCGCAACCGGCGAAGTGTTACCGGATTCAGTTTTAGAAGAACTCCGAGGTTTAGACGCTATCTACCTCGGCGCAATTGGGCACCCCGATGTCAAACCTGGTATTTTAGAGAAAGGCATCTTGCTCAAAGTCCGGTTTGAACTTGATCTCTACATCAACCTCCGCCCCGTCAAACTCTACCCGGGCGTTCCAACCCCCCTGAAAGACAAGGGACCTGAAGAAATTGATTTCATCATTGTTCGCGAGAATACCGAAGGCTTATACGCTGGCATCGGTGGTTTCCTGAAACGTGGCACGCGTGATGAAGTTGCGATTCAGGAAATGATTAACACCTACAAAGGCGTAGAACGCTGCGTGCGCTATGCGTTTGAGCTCACCAAAAAGCGTAATAAGGAAAATACGCTGACGCTCTGCGACAAAGCAAACGTCCTCACCTACGCACACGATCTGTGGCGCCGCGTCTTTGACGAGGTTGGCGAAGATTACCCTGATATCAAGAAGGAATATGCCTTTGTTGATGCGACGACAATGTGGATGGTGAAAAATCCAGAGTGGTTCGACGTTGTTGTGACATGTAACATGTTTGGAGACATTATCACCGATCTCGGTGCGATGATTCAGGGGGGCATGGGGGTCGCCGCATCCGGAAATCTGAACCCAGAAAGTGTCGCTATGTTTGAACCGATTCACGGCTCCGCGCCGCGTTATACCGGCAAAAATCAGATTAATCCCATCGCCGCGATAGGCGCGGCTGGAATGATGCTCGACCACCTTGGGTATGCAGAAGCGGCAACAAAAGTAGAAAACTCTATCAGTGACCTGCTTGCAAGCGGAAAAATCAAGGATCTGGGTGCTGGACGCATGGGATATACGACTGAGGAAGTAGGCGACCTTGTTGCGGAAGGGCTGTAGTTGTTCACAGATAGGCGCGCTTTCCAAGCGCGCATCCTCAAGAGACACGAACACGAAGTGTCTGGTCCCCTCCAATTTTTAGAGCAAACGTGCTGTAAAATTAATACGATCTGAATAGCGGTTCCAACGATTGAAGGTGTACATGTCGTAAGCACTCAATGGCTTGTAGCCAGAACTCTTGAGCAAGTCATTGACGGTGTTGACTTCAAAGATTCGCTGCTGGTGAACCTCTTCATAGCGGCGAAACAGATCCCCCTCTCGGATGAAAAAGGTTAAGACAGTTCGACACATCTTGGAATGATGGAGGTAGTTGTTTTTCCAGATGTAGGTATAATCATCATGATTTGACGCGAACGTTTTGTTGTGGAAATGTTCAACAATGTTCCGTTCCGTTGTCACGTCAAAGATAAATAAGCCGTCCGGTTCGAGATGCTCAGCAACACACTGAAAGACGTTGCTTAATTCGGTTTCATCGTAAGCATAATTAATGCTATCGTAGGTGCAGAGGATCGCGTCAAATCGTTGGTTGAGTTGGAACTCGCGCATGTCACCGTATTGGAGTCCGATATTTAAATCGTGCGCCGCGGCTTTCTCCTTCGCAAGGTCCAGCATACCAACTGCCCGATCCACCCCAGTCATCTCATAGCCTCTCAATGCGAGTTCTATCGTCAAAGCACAGGTGCCACATGCCAAATCAAGAACCGTGCGTGGTTTGCAATTATATTTATCGAAAAGTGATTCAATGTAATGGGTCCAACGCGTGTAGTTGACGTTTGCCATCATCCTGTCATAGGCGTAGGCGAATTTCTCATAAGGGGGAGTTAGCTGTGTCTGCATTGTTTAAGTGTCGCTTGCAAACTGATACTGCAAGTTACTCGGTTCCTCCTTTAACTCCGACAGAGGCGTCCATCATCCGCAGGAGTGTGTTAATCTCATCGGCGTCCCAAGATTCATCAGCGTTCGCTTCTATCGCATACCTACCAACGGCTCTGATTTTACGGAGACTGATTCTCCCCGTAAGGAAACTGAATGGCAACTGCTGTCCGGCTGTTTTAACCCGATCAAACGTCGCTTCAACGTCATACCGATCTACTCCTTCAGGAGCTTGTCGAATCAGCGCATCCTTCACCATGTCCGCGCCGAAACCAAACAATTCTTTGATGATAAACCATTGCAAAACGGCAAGGCATATCGTGAGGATTAAGAGAAGCGTCAAAACTTTGACGATGTGCTGCCTCCATGTTCCTTTTTCAGCTGCCATGTTTAATTACCTTTTTTTAATTGTTCCTTGCGGGGTAAATACCGAACGTTAAAACTATCGAATGCGTCTCGTAAATCCGCCTGCGCCGGTGTTGCAGGCTTTTTAATTGTTCCTTGCGGAGGAAGCACGGTCATTATGTCTATTTCGTGCCTTCCTCATATCCGCCTGTGCCAGTGTTGCAGGCTACTGTTTGGCTTTTTACTTACCACTTATCTTAATACTTAAGACACATGTTGTCAACAGATTTTTCTGTCGCATCAACGAGGTTAGAACCTTACTTGCGAAATAAATAGGTAAAAAAAATGAAAATCGGAATTGTAGGTAGACCACAGGTTGGAAAAACGACGGTATTTAATACCTTAGCCCAATCCAACGCAGAAATTGGGGGCTACACCAATCGAGGACAAATAAATCTGAGTACTGCCAATGTCCCAGACAAACGTCTGGAACAGATAGCAAAAATATCTGAATCAAAAAAAACAACACCCGCTACAATTGACTATGTAGACGTTGCCGGGGTAAGCAAAACGGACATGGAACAAGCAGAGTTAGACTCTGGGATGATTGCAGAACTCCGCACAGTCGATGCACTTGCACATGTCGTCAGGCTTTTTGAAGACGAAGCGGTTCCACACGTTGACGGCAACGTTGACGCAGCGCGCGATATTGAAAGTGTTGCCCTTGAGTTTGCACTTGCAGATTTGCAGATCGTTGAAGGTAGACTTACCCGACTCCGTAAGCAATATCAAAATCAGAAACTTCCGGAACAACAAAGTGAAATTAAACTGTTAGAGGCGTGTCAGAAGACCTTAGAAACTGGAAAACCGCTCCGAATCCTCGACCTATCTGCCAATGAGGAGAAGTTGATACGCGGTTACGGATTTTTGACACAGAAACCGTTGTTGTTAGTCTGCAATATCGGCGAAACACAACTCGACGCGGCTGATGAAATTCTCGAACGCTTCGGAAAATATAAGACGGAACCACAAACGGCAGTCATTGTACTCGCGGCACAGTTGGAAATGGAACTGTCGCAACTTGACGAAACGGATACCGAGGTATTCATGGAGGAAATGGGGTTGCACGCATCCGCTTTAGAGCGGTTCATTCAGACTTCGTATCGGTTATTAGGACTACTCACATTCTTTACGACCGGTCCCGTCGAGACGCGAGCGTGGACACTGCGCGAGGGGCAAACTGCTGTGGATGCGGCGGGTCGTGTACACACGGATTTCGCGCAAGGTTTCATCCGTTCTGAAACAATTAATTGGGCTGACTTAATAGCGTGTGGCAGTTATCCGCAAGCCCGAAGCAAAGGTTTGTTGAGAGCTGAGGGGAAGACCTATCAGGTCCAAGAGGGCGATGTTTTATTGATTCTGGCAAATCCAACTAACTAAACACGTTATCCCGTAAATCTGCGATCGCCTCCATCATTTGATTGCCCATCTGTTGGTACATCTCACGCTTCGTTTCAAATTCCTCGGTAGTGAGTTCGAGAGGAGCACCGAAGACGACAGTTAACTTCGACCGACGCAGCCGTTTACTGTTGCGCGGCAACATCCGTTCCGCACCACTATGATAAACGGGAATAGTGGGTACCCCCGCTCGGTGTGCAATAAAACAGGCACCGTCCCGCGCCTTACCTAATGTGCCATCGACACTACGAGTGCCTTCGGGAAATATAAGCACAGCGTTCCCAGTTTGCAAAAGCGAAATAGTCCGCCGCAACGCCCCTAAGTCAGGGGCACCTCTATTTACAGGATAGGCATTATAGGTTGAGATGAGTTTTCCTAAGCCGGGAATGTCGAATGCATTACTCCGCGCCATATAATGAATCTCGCGATTGGCGGCAGAACCGACGATAACTGGATCCAGAAAGCTGACGTGATTCGAGACGAACAGCACACCCCCTTCTCTCGGAATATGGTGAACACCTCGCGCTTCAAGGCGCCCAAACGTTTTACAGAAAAAGTTTGTAAGTCGATGCCCCCATCGATAGACCGCACGGGATGTCCAAAACTGGTTATTGGTATACCACATAAAAATATCGGGGTTAGAAACCCCTCCTGCGTTAATCGGGGTTAGAAACCCCTCCTACGTTCCCGTCCCTGCTTGTTTTCACACACGTGTGCAATAAAATCAACCACATCTTCAATTGCTTTATCGGTCGTATCAACGATAATCGCATCGTCAGCAGCACGCAGCGGACTGTGTTCTCGGGTCGTATCCTTTTCATCGCGCTCGCGAATCTCTGCTTCAACCGCTGCCAACGTCGCGTCTATGTTTTGTGCTTGGAGATCGGCGAGTCTTCGCTTCGCACGCTCTGTCACAGAAGCATCAAGATAGAATTTAAAATCGGCGTTCGGAAAAACGATAGTCGTTAAATCCCTACCTTCAGCAATGATGCTACCTTCAGCACCAATCCGCTGTTGATGTTTCACAATTTCACGACGAATCTCTGGAATTTTCGCGACATCTGCGACCAATCTATTGACAGCAGGCGTTCGGATCTGTTTGGACACATCTTCGGCATCAAGCAAAATCGTTCTGCCATTATCCGTGAATTCAATATGACACGCTTTCACGCGGTCAATCAGTTTCGGGTTATCCGCCGCCAGTTCTTCCTGTATTGCCAACAGGGTCACCGCTCGGTACATTGCTCCGGAATCGAGATAAAGCAATCCAAGTTTTTCTGCGATGCGTCGCGCCACCGTGCTTTTCCCGGAACCAGCGGGTCCATCCATCGCAATCGTCACCTGAGATCCTGGTTTTTTCATGAGCCTCCTAACACTTTTTTGCGCTTTTCGACGATAACTTGTGCGTCCAAAAGGACACGTTCAATCTCAGCCAAGTCATCCATCTGAAGCAAGGTTTTGAACTCGATTAGATTTTCAACGATGTCATCAATGAGTGATAAAAGGACATCTCTGTTTTGGGTAAAAATGCCGGTCCATAAGTCAGGCGACCCCGCGGCGATACGTGTGGAATCCCGAAAGCCAGTCGCCGTAAAGTCCAACGCTTTATGCTGCTCCGTTTCCACATTCGCAACAGTATTGGCGAGTAGACTCGCAATGAGATGTGGGAGATGACTTGCGGCACCGATAAGCAAATCATGGGTTTCAGGAGAGAGGAGATGCGGGACTGCTCCGACAAAGTCCCACAGATTTTTAACCCGTTGTAGGGAATCGGGATCGGTGTTTTCTGTGGGTGTCAAAATACACGTTGCGTTTTCAAAAAGTGTTGCCTGCGCGGCACTGACACCGGTTTCGTGTGAGCCTGCCATCGGATGCGCACCGACAAAAGAAAGGGTATCCGAACCATTTTCCCTCAACAATGCTTCAACCGTCCGCACCAATACCGATTTCGTACTACCGACATCCGTCAACACCATAGACTGCTGCGATCCAACAACTTCAACAATATGTTGTACGAACGCTGGGACCAACTCAACAGGTGTAGACAGTACAACAAGGTCGCTTCCACGTAGCCCTTCCGCCATCTCTGTCGTAACCACATCAACCGCATCGGATTGGAGTGCTTTTTCGAGCCTACCGATGTTTCGCCCTAACCCGACACGTTGCCCTTGAAATCCATTTTTTTTCAGTGCAAGTCCAAGCGATCCGCCAATTAAACCGACACCCCATATTGTAATTCGACGAAGTTGCTGTATTTGTCCCATAGCAAATCTCGGAAACCTTCAATTTGCGAGCATATCGTGGTATACCCGACAGGTAGAAATCTTATTATATTTTATGGGAATCCATAACTCTTTGTCAAGTGAAAAACGGAAGATGCGTATCTTCACCAAATAAACCGATACATCGGCTTTTCGAGGAAGATACCGAGCAATCCCCAGACACTCCCAACCAAGAATTCACCCAAAATCAGCCCTAAAAAGAACGGCGCGACCCGCCGAAACGTCCGCACACCACCGAAACGTAGAATCGCCAACTTGACGAAATAACTGATGAAGACCGAAAACCAGAAGAAGTTCACCGCCCACGTCCCAGAGATAGCATATCCAATCGGATACAGGGGCCACCAGAAAAAACGGAGCCGAACGAGCGTCAGACCAAACGCGAACAGAAGACCGCAAACCATGGCAATCCACGATGGAATGTTCACAGGCATCGGGTTTGTGAACCAATTCTGGGTGCGGTTGAACACCGAACCTGACCAGACCTCAATTGCGCCACTTTCATAACCGAGATGCAGTGCGCCCCAAAACGCCGCAAAGGGGCTGAGTACCATCGCGAGGAGCATCGCAATAGCAATCCGCCGCGAAGAACTTCGCGACCGTTCCGCCAATTTCAAGCCCTCTAACTGGTGCGGCATCGTATTGCCCCGGTAGGCGCGGTTAAAGCAGAATATCAGCGAAAACAGTGCCAGGTTCTGTCCGCCAAGCCGTCGCATTCCGAACATCTTGGGAAGTAGGACATCAGGTCCCATAGAACGTAAGTCATGAATCGGCGGACCCAATTCAGCACGGACACGGGTAATCACCGTCACCGTCGTCAGATGGATAGCAAAGACGAGCACCGCCACCCAGAAAGACATCCCCGCAATCCACCAAAAACCGGTGAGAAGCAGAAACCCACAGATTAATCCTAACACCGCAGTACGATAGGACATCGGTTCGTTGGACTCTGCGCTTCTATTTCCGTGTAACGCTTGCATAAGGACACTCCGCAAATGGTCCCGTGCACTCCACAACGCCATACACAGGACACCGACACAAACTCCGAACGACTGGTCGAAGATGAACGGGAACCCCGGAATCCGCTGCAAGCCAGCGATACTCCCGAAAATCATCTCGAACTTCCAGAAGATATAAAAAAACCAGAACGTAAATGAAAGATCCAGCGGAATAAAATACGCCATCCCGACAACGAAGGGAAAGAAAACGATGGGTGTCCAACCGATCGCATTCCACGGTTTCGTTGTAAAGAGTGGTCGCAGATCATAGAACTCACCACCGAGTCCTGGAAAGTTTGGAAATAGAAAATGCAGTCCGTTAACAACATCTATCCCGCCTGCGAGGATGATGCCGACCCACAAAGGTTTCGATCGGAAGAAACGCACCGTTGTCATCTGATAGGGTAACTCAATAATCGGATAACTGAGCCGTTCAATTTCAATCCACTGTCTTCGTAGTATCACATTAATACAAAACGTGGTGAAAAGCAGAACGATGATAAACCCGCTCCACGCAAGCACAGGTCGCCACCACAACTCAAGATGCGGACGCAGATAGAGGCTCGACTCGCCTGTAAAATAGACCGTCAAACGGTTCTTGTCCGTCAAGGCGAGCCAATCTGGGAGATAGCGGTGGAAAAGCGTTGCCCACTCATTCTCCTCCGTTGCCAACCAACCGACTGTGGCGATATTCGTAATGATTACCTCAAACAGGTCATGCCCACAGATAGCCGAGGCTACGGATAGCATTGCGTAGAGCGTCAGCAATTCGCCTTGGGTGAGTGCGGC
>JAPOOP010000128.1 GCA_026713385.1 Candidatus Poribacteria bacterium
TGCCCCCTCGCCGGTTCTGAGGAGTGTTTGGTATCCATTTTGGGCTTGATACAAGGGAACGGTGAGTAGATTCAAATAACGATTTGCCATCCATAAAAACCCGAGGCTGATGTGTCCATCAAGCACCATTTTTCCACCGATAAAAAAGAAAAGCGGATTGCCCACCCAGGAAGCAAGGGCACCCAACCCTGTCAACCCTCCGATTAACTTTTGATGGACTTCTGCACGAATGAGGGTTTCTATGGAACGTCGGATGAACCCCATATCTCGCATCTCATGACCGAGAGATTTAATCTCCCGGGACCCCGCAATGCCTTCTTGGAGCCGGGACGAAATACTTTCTCTTTCCTGTAAGACCTGCTTTGAAGCATTTTGGACAGGCCTTCGAAAGAGAACTGGGAGACCGACTACAGCGAGGGTAAACGGAATACTAAACAGACCCAACCATGGACTCACCCAGAACACAACAGTCAGGGTAATGGCAAATTCAATTCCTGCGAGGATAATCCACCCGCTCGTCAAAATCCCCTCAGCGGCAGATGCTGTATCGGAATCGACATAAGCCATGATCTGTCCCGTTGTGTGGTCATCGTAAAAGCGGCACGGCAAGAATCGCAGATGTTGGTAGACCTGCAGTTGCATATCACGACGGGTTTGACCTGTGACCTTTGCCAAAAAATACGCGAATCCAATCGATGTGAGATAAGTGACGACCGCAATAGCCATCCATGACCCAACAAGAATTGGCAGAAAATCGGCATCTCTCTCACCAATGACCCGATCAAAAAACTGTCCTTCCATCCATGGAAAGACCAGAAAGGTAGCACGCATGCCGCCTTGGAAGAGCAAACACAAAAAGGCTAATCCCCAATACGGTTTGAGATAGCCTAACAAACGGACAGCGATTTTGCCACTCCCCAGATTCCGTTTATTTTTCGATGCATCCAACCTTTTGTTTCCTCTAAAGTTAACCGTTACTGTTATGGAACCCTTCTAAACCCTGTGTCAAACTCACGTTCACTATAGTGACGCGAACTAAGAAAAAAAAGGGTGCATAATTCTGAAAAAGAGGCAAGAAAGTCCCTAAAAAAGAAAAAAGAGGGCACCCTCTCAAAAACATCCGACCGTTCTGAAAGGAAAGTTAACAATTGCCCTCTTTTTTAACTATACATATTTTAACTAAGTTCTATTCTTTATTCAACGCAAATGATTTTACGCCGTTCTAACCTTTGCGAAGGGCTTCAATAGGCGTAAGCGACGATGCCTTTATCGCAGGATACAGCCCAAAGGAAATGCCGATTATCGCTGAGACCGATACCGAAATCAGTATCCACTGCAAGGAGATAACGGCGGGCCATTCGGGAACAATTTTGACGATTTTGACGGCGAGCATCGCCATCCCTTCACCCACGAGAATGCCCAATCCAACGCCGATTGCGCCACCGACAGCACACATGATCACCGACTCTACTAAAAACTGCAATAGAATATCCAACCGTTTCGCACCGAGTGCCTTCCGAAGTCCAATTTCACGGGTGCGTTCGGTGACAGCAACTAACATCATGTTCATAATCCCAATCCCACCCACAAGTAGCGAAAATCCTGCGATGCTACCTAAGGTGATTTTTATGATGCTGCTGATTTTATCTAACTGCGCCATACCTTTATGCATCTCAAAGATGTAGATGAAGTCGTCTTGATTTCTATGCCGTTTTCGGAGAATAGATTTTACCTCTTCAACCGCCTTAGGAACATCCTTGACGCTATGTGCATGGACCGTGATATTCTGAATCTCATCGGTGCCAATGAAGCGTTTTTGGCTGGTTGATATAGGGATAAAGGCAAGACTGTCAAAACTGACACCGAACCGGAGATTTGTCCCTCTCGGCACAAATGTTCCAACAACCCTGAAGCGCTCCGTGTATCGCCTTCCGTCTTTTTTTACGCCAAACCGGTTGTGATAATCGCTGTCGCGTGCGATTTTAATTTCTTGTCCCAATGGGGATTTATTACCGAATAAGGCGGTTGCGACCTCGTCTCCAAGCACACAAACTTTCGATGCGTTTTTAACGTCTTCCTCTGTAATAAAGCGTCCCTCTTTAACATTCCAGTCCATTGCGGTGTCATAGGTAGCATCTACACCGTTCCAGCCCGCACGGGTTTCCGTGCCGCCTGAAGCTTGGATGAGCACGCCTCCCCAGTTCCAGATTTGCGGTGTAGCTCCACTAACGGATGGACATTCTGCCTCAATTGCTAACACATCACCATATTTCAGGTATTCATTGTGTCGAATACGAACCAGCCGGTTGTTTACGCGCTTATGCCGAGATCGGAGCACAAAGAACTGATTTGCCCCACCTAACTTCTGTACATCTTGCCGGACAATCTCCTTGGCACCATCACCAATCGCTATCATTGCTAATACTGCAGCGATACCGATGATAATACCGAGCATCGTTAGCAACGAACGCATTTTGTTGCGACGCATCGCAGAAATTGCGACGGATACTGCTTCGACTATACGCATTTCATCCTCCAAATTACAGTAAAATCTGTGTTTACCGATTCCTGATTAGATTTTTTAGGTGTTGTGTATTCGTAAAAAATGGACTATCCAGCAGCACCCTACACAAGGAAGGAAGTTAGATAGATTCCGCCATCAATTGGTTTTCTCGGTTGTGAGTTTTTCTGTATTGCCTGCATTCAGGTATCTCAATGGGTTTTCGATGATGTAATCCCCCGATTCCTCAAGAAATTGCTGCACCAGATAGACATGCCCAGCACCAATAATCAGCAATATACGATCATCGGTAGATTCGGTGATACGCGTCAAGTTGACATAAATCTTCAGATTCCGATCATACCAATAGTGGGAAAGCCAATTGGCACCCGGGTATTGGTTGCCGAGACCGACACGCGCGATCCATCGTATATTAGTTGATGGTCTTTACGTATACCTTCGGGTTCGTTATCCCGTATGTACATGTCAATGATTGATACGTATTTCTCAGGTTCAATCCAAGTTACGTCCTTTTCACCTTGCGTCACTTTTCCTTCAGTGGGTGGTGGAGGCAGAAGGTGTTCCAAGTTGTTTGCCTTTGCGAACCCACGGTAGTCTAACAAAGTTAAATCAAATTCATCGATAGGAATGATGGGATCATCTTTTCGGTAATCAATCCGGTAATCAACGCAGTAGAGCTTGGAATGTCCCATCTGTTTTGCTAATCGGAAGCCTATTTGATCAATTTCGGAGCGATTGAGTTCATAAGTGCCGTTGAGATACGTTTGATAGTTTGTATGAAATTTAGCCCCATGGGGTTTTTCATCCACCTCAACGGCTATCTTGGTGGGTTGATACGCTTTGAGCAATGCGATGAGTTGCTCAATCTCGCGTTGGCGTTTGGGAGCGCGAACATCATCCATTTTCGTATTATAAACATCTAATCCATCATTCGCCAAGTGCGTGCTACCGAGGATCATGATCGTCGGTTTTTTCGCAATCTGACTGGTTATTTCTGTGGATACGTCTGTTTGATCACCAATTGCGGTTGTGCCGACTGCAAATAACGCAATGGCGAGCGACATCATTAAATAGAATTTGCATTTCACTAAGGCTTTCATAAAACTTTCTCCTATTTTCTGTTGTCCGGTTGATTGGGTTATATCCTCCACACCTGCCCGATTTCCGAGTAGATAGAGGAGGTGCTGATAAACCTGGACTTTGTGTCGATGGACAAGCTCAAATTTATCTTCTGTTATGTTGCCTCTTCGCTCTTTTAGCGCAGCTTGCAAGCCAAACTTGCTGTTAAAAAGTGAGGTTATCGTTACTACAAACGAGTTCCAAAATAGTTGCACTTTTTCCAACTTAAACAACCTAAGTTTAGAAAGAATATTTTTAGAATTCACCTAATACTTAAATCCACGAACTCTTCAGGGCCCCTCCGAGTAAGGGTCGGGTGTCCTGCGATGAAAAGCGAGGTGTTTTGGGCAGGCACAAGACCTGCCCCTACAAGTATTAGCGTTGATTGAATGTGCTAAAATGACCGGAGAACTTTTGCGGAGAATCTCTGTTTGAATTCCTGAGCGTTCGGGTCTCCGACGATGATGAAAAAGTCTGTGCCAGCGTAGCCACTTCTGCGAAGTGCGAAGTAGATGTTTCTGTGTTCTGCCTGCCATATAAGCCGACTACCCAGACTCAGTGCAGGTGTGAAGTCGTATGAGACGGTAAGTATGTTTTGATGCGTGGTCTCAAAGTGGCGTTGGATTTGCGTCATGAGTGCAGCAGTGAAACCGTATGCGCGGAATTTCAGCTGTGCACTGATGCTATGAAGCGTTTCGCCCGCACTTTGTCCGCCAGAGTAGAAAAGAACTAGCGTGTTGAATTGGTTTGTGGCATTTGCGGCGGCACCGATGGTGAAGATGCTATCGGTGAATTCCCCAAACCTTCCACCCCTCCAACTGGAGATAAGCGCGTGGTCGTTGCGCGTGAGGAGCGTTGCATCAAGGTAGAGCGTGCGTCGGAATACGTTATCTGCTGTCGGCGACGTTTCCCGACCATAGGTGTTAGAAAGTTCTGTTTCTGCGTTAAGGCGGATACCGCGAAGATATCCATCCCGCCATTCGTTCATAACCTGTCCACCGAGGATCGCCCCGCGGTATCCTGTGAAAGGATGGTAACCAAGGTGATTGACGAAATTAGGCGATACGAAGAAACTCTGAAGATAGGTTCGGGCAATTCGCCCATTGTAGCTTAGTTCAACGCGTGCTGTGTTTTCGGATGTTTCGCCTGCCCAATTTTGCGCAAAGTAGGATTTTGCCGACAACCTGTTGTATCGCGCATCACCCGAAAGATAGCCGACAGTGTTCGTCTCTCCGTCTTTGGTGTGGTGTGTCAGAACTGCGGCATTCGCATTGGCTGTCTCCGTAAAGGTACGGGAGACGCGGAAGATGCCGTTTTGGTTGTTTTTGTGATACGTGCCGAGGACCCCGATGCTGGTGTTTTTCTCTACCTTGCCGAAGAGGTTAAGCCCGGCATCCATGTCGGCGACGCGGCGGGAGTAGAAGAATCTGTCAAATCGGTATAGATTTCCGCCTTCGGAGAAGAAGGGTCGTCGGTCCTCAACGTAGCGTTCGCCATAAGAGAAATCGATGCCTTCCACAGCTTGTTCGATATTATCAAAATCGGGATTGACAGTCCCGATGAGCCGCAGTTGGGATGTAACTTCATACCGGACGTCTCCACCAATGCGTGCGGTGTATTCGTTCGCGTCTGTCCCTATTTCGCTGACACCCCCGATTATATACGGGAGCACCTTCAGATCGCGCTTTCGGGGTGGTGGTAAGACATCCATCCAATATCCATCGTTTTCCCGAAATTCGTGAACCCCTAAATTAGACCACCACGATTTTTCGCCGGTCCGCTGCTGGAAGCGATCCAGGTTGATACCCATTCCAATGGGTTCGGTTGTTTCGGGATAATCGAGCATCTGCCACGGGATTTCCATCTCCACGATCCAGCCGTCTTCCACAATCTGTGCGGCGGTTTTCCACAATCCAATCCATTCGCTTTTCTCCGCACGTCCGGCAGCGATATGCGCATACTTGGTACCGAGTGGATTTACGATAAAGAAATTTCTATCAGAAAACTGGTGTGTGTGAAACGGGTCGAGACTGAAGGATACCGAATCTTCGCCTTGAAACCGGGTCTGATCTTTGGTTTGACGAGCGACAATTTTATCGGGCATATCATCGTAGAGATGAAGCCCCACATAAATGGCTGTGTCTGTATAAACCAGATGTCCCACAGATTGATTCTTTGCCGGCTTTTCGGTGCGTTCATCAATGAAGGTATTCGCTTTCGGTGCGTCTTGCCAGCATTGATCATCAAGGACACCATCAATGGTAGGTGGATGTTCCGTTTTGATTGCGGGAAGTTCCTTATTTACTGCCGTGTCGTTTGAAACAGCCCATAGTTGAGAGACTATAGTGAGTGTCAGGGCGATAATGATTAACAAATTCGCTTTCATGTGTTTACCTCTTATTCCTTTTTGTATTCTATTGGATTTATACCCAATTGATCGTAACTTGTATAAGAACAGGTTCCTGTGCTTCGGTTTCCCTACCCAATTTTAGCAGAGCATTTCTAAACGGAGATTGAAGTCCAAACCATGAAGAAATATTCGGAAATCTACTAAGTCAATAGCGAGACAATATCTTGATTGGGTTGACTCACAAAACATGGCAAGAAGCTTGTGGTTATTACTACAAATGGGAAAGAAAAAAGTTGCACTTTTTTCCCTCGAATCGGAAAGGTTAGGGTAGAGGTTGTGGATGCGGTTTTGGGGATTGGTTGGGTTGGGAAAGTGTTATTGAATTGCTGTGTTTAAGCATACCATGAGGCTTGTGCGTTCCACATTTCGGCGTATAATCCGTCCATAGCAAGCAGTTCTTCGTGTGTGCCGTCTTCAACGAGTTGTCCTTCATCTAAAACGAGAATTCTGTCACAGAGTCGGGCGACTCCAAGTCGGTGAGAGATAACAAGGATGGTACGCGATGCGTCTTTGGTGAGCAGTTCTTGGATCATTTCAACTTCGGCGACTGGATCAATAGCAGCAGTCGGTTCATCAAACACGACGAATTGGCTCTGTCGGAATAATCCACGCGCAACGGCGAGACGCAGCCATTCGCCGCCAGACACATCGCGTCCACCGAATTCATGTCCGAGCCAAGTATCGAGTTCTTGTGCGAAAGTAGAACCCGCTCTGTCAAGCGTGCGCCTCATGTGACTGTCATCTTGCACACGATTCAGGTCAGCAAAACCCACGTTGTCTCTGACAGGCAGTAGGAACTTCGTGAAATCTTGAAAGACAGCACTTGTTGTGGGCTTTTCGGAAGCTATAGCACCTTGTGAAAATGCGAGTGTCCCGCTATCTGGAGCGTATAAACCGAGCAATATATTCGCCAGTGTTGTTTTTCCTGCACCATTTTTCCCGACGAGTGCAACGATTTCACCGGGTGCAATTTTTGCGGTAATGTCTTTGAGAGTCTGTGTAGCCGCGCTCGGGTATTGGAACGAGAGATCGTTCATGGAAACTGCCATCTCTCCCGCTTCTGAGGCGGGTGCCGGACCGTCCTGTTTTTCCTCCGTCGTCCGAGAAACACTGCTCTCTTTGGCAGATTGCGTTGTGAACAGTGTCGCGAGGTCACGTAAAACGCCACTCTGTTCGGCGAGGTTTCCCATAGAGCGTGCCATATATGAGAGAAATCCTTGTAATCCAGCGGCGGCGGCAATTAAACCCATAAAGACACCAGCGATCTTTTCAGGGTCGCCGTTGCGTGCGGTTTGGGCAGCGATGAAAACAATCACACAATATCCGAAAATAGAACTAAGGTTGGCGACTGCGTCCCAGATGGTTTTCCTTTTGAGTGATCCTACTTCCACCGCAGCGAGCTGATGATAGGCGTCTTCCCATTTTGAAAGTAACCAACGTTGCAGCGTAAAGAGGCGGACCTCTGGACTGTTGACCCGTTCATAGAGTCGAGCTGCCCACGCTGCCTGTGTTCGGTTAGGACGTGCTGCCGCCCGGTCTCGTTCGAGTTCAAGCCTTGCAATAGGTTTCCTTGTGAAGAGAATGATGAAAGAACTCACAAACAGAGCAATCATACACCATATATTACTACTTATAATAAAGACTGCGCCCAACAGTCCGCATACACTCGCGACACTATGAACATTGTCCAGAACGCTCCGAAACCAACTGACAACGCGATCACTGAAACCTTGCGTTGCTCGGCTAAGATTATCGTGAAAGTCAGGGTCCAAAAAATGGAGCAAGGGTGTTTGTCCAGCTTGACGCAGAAGGTCTTGCTGGAAATGGAGTACAGCCTTATTGGAGAACCACATCTGTGTTACGCCATTGAAAACATCGGTTAATATTTCCAAGGTCATTAGTACAAGATAAAGCCCCATCCATAAAAAGAGTCCTTCAGCGTTTATTAACGCGTTTGTAAATCCGGCGATGATAATCGGCGAAAAACCGCGATTTCCCGCGTTTATTAAACGGAGCAGAAGGGTTACACAGAGCGGAAACGGGGCAATCCGTATAAATTGCCAGATTAGGCGAAGAACTGCGCGTCGCGGTAATGTGTTTGTGTGTCTCATTGATACCACTCACTTTGTGCTGCGAACATTTCAGCGTATTTTCCATTTTGCTGTAGGAGCTCAGTGGGATTTCCGATTTCTACAATGCATCCACTGTCCAAAACAATCACGCGATCGGCAAGCCGTGTCGGTCCGAGTCGATGGGCGATGAGAAGGGCAGTTTTACCGTCTACCAATTCAACGAACTGCTGAAAAATTTCCAACTCAGCGAGAGGATCCAGAGCCGCCGTGGGTTCGTCAAAAATGACAAATTCGCCCGCTTCTTTTATCAGACTCCGAGCGATAGCGACGCGCTGCCATTCGCCACCAGAGAAATCGACACCCCCGAATTCGGGACCTAAAAACGTGTTTAGAGGATATTGTTCTGTTGACAACCCGACTTGGGTTAAGGTCGCCGCAACATGTGCATCGGAGGCATCAACACTATCCAAAACGAGGTTCTCGCGTAGGGTGGTCGGATAGCGTGCTGGGTGCTGAAACACGACGGTGCAAGCACGACGGTGGTCTTCGGATGAGATTGTGGCGGTATCAATACCGTCTATTGTGGCATGTCCTGCTGTCGGAGAACGCAAGCCTGCTAAGATATGCGCCAAAGTCGTTTTTCCTGCACCGTTTTCACCGACGATAGCGAGAATTTCGCCCGGACGAATGTGAACGTTAATATCGGAGAGTGCGTCTGTATCTGCACCCGGGTAACGATACGCGACGCTATGCAAGCGGATCCCCTCACGTATCGGGTGTGGATAAGGTGTCTGTGTTTCGGGCGCGTCTTCATCCTGTTTCTTTTCTAACAGACGGCGAAGGTCTTCTCCGTAGCCAGCATGTTGAACAAAGCCGATGACGAAATACTGCATCGAGTTCATACCTGCAGCGATATTCCGGAGTGCCTCTAACACCAAAGCAGCGAGTCCGGCTTCGACCCTTCCCTGTGAAAACGATGTAACGAGCAGTGCTCCAGCGATGATGGCAACGAAAATAAACACCTGAAAAATACCTTGGGAGGCATTTTGAAAATCGATATGCAAGCGTTCTCGAAGATATTTGGTAAGGATCGTCCGCCAGCGTTGGAGCAGGGTTTCGCCGATTCCCCATAAGCGGATTTCGGCGGCACTGCGTCGTTCCGTTAAAAGTTGGACGTAGTAATCCGAGAGTCGTTTGTTACGTGTGTTTTCCACCTCAAAGTGGCGCACTCGGGCTCCCATCCGAATTTCAAACACGCGCACTAATATTGCACCGCCGATGATAATCAGAGGAATCCAAATTGAAATCAGTCCTAAAACAACAGCACTGGTGAGTAGAACAGGGACGTATTCAATAAAGTTCAAGCCGTTTTGCATCAATTGGACAACGCTGGAATCCCCGCCAGTAACGACACGATTGATGAGGTTATGCGATTCCTCGTCATCGAACGCCTCCAGTGGCAGTTTGCCAGTCTTTTGCAAGGCATCCCGCTGCAAAGTGAAACCGGCTCTAATGCGGAGTTGTTCGCGCAAAAGTGGGAGGAGTGTTGTGATCGCTTGTTCCACGAAAAAGAGGCAACAGAGCGCAACCAGCCATGGAACAGCACTGCTCATGAGGTCTGCATCGACGAGGGTGTTAACGGTTTCCCGGAGCACAAGCAGCTGGGCTGCACCAGCACCCGCGTTGATGAGTACAAGGGCTATCCACACAGCAGCGATAAAAGGCGATGCTTTCAACACCTGTGCGAACAGCCAGAATAGGTCTCGAAATGAAGGACGGGTTAATTTCACTTTATCCCACATAGTTTTCTGTCTACCTTGGTTAGTCCTAAATTACAGAACGCGTTTCAGTCTTCTATCTCATTGTGTTTCTTCCGCACTTAAGTAGTCCAGAGGCACATAAATCATATCCTCAATTGGTTTTCTCGGTTGAAGATTTCTCCTCTCCATCTGCCTCTAAGTATTGCAATGGGCTCTCTACGTGATAAAATTCAGAGTCTTCCGCAATCTGTTTAAGAAATCCCAAGTGTCCAGCCCCAATGATTAGCAAAATACGCTCATCTTCTGATTCCGTAATTCGGGTGAGATTGACGAAAGTTTTTAGGTTCCTTGGATACCAAAAATGTGAAACCCAATTCGCGCCAGGATACTGATCTTGCAACCCAATTCGTGCAATTCTTAAGTAGTCGCGGAGGTTTGTGCGGATCTTTTCATCTTGGTTGATCCTTACATACATGTCGATTATCGGTTCGTATTTCTCAGGTTCAATCCAGATTTTGCCATCTTCATCCTCCGTCATCTTTCCAGTAGGTGGAGACCCCAGAAGGTGTTCCTGATCGTTCGCTTCTGCAAACGTGCCCCAATCTGTCAAATGATCCTCCCTATCCTCCCGGACGATTGGATCATCGCGAAAATAATCTACACAGTACACCTTTGGATGTCCCATATCTTTCGCCAGTCGGAAGCCAATCTGGTGAATTTCATGAGGCTCAAGTTGAAAACTATCCTTTAGATAACCGTTGTATTCCTCCTGAAGTTTCGGTGCCCAACGTTCATCAACTTCAACGGCTATCTTCGTCGGTTTAAATTGGGCGAGTTGATCCGCAAGTGCCTGAAGTTCAACTTGCCGTTTAGGAGCAAGCACATCATCCATTCTGTAATTGATTCGGTCTGCTCCCCAATTTGCCAAGTGGCCGCTTCCAAGAATCATAAGGGTTGGCTTATTCATTATTTGCGTTGTATCTCCTGTAGATAGATCTGTCTGATTATCGCTTTCAGCTGTGCCGATTGTAAGTAACAGAGCAACGAGGCACATCATCGAATAGAATTTGCATTTCGCTAAAACTTGCATAAAAATTTCTCCTATCTGTAGTGTGTCGACCTCCTCTGCAAAAAGGATTACTAAATCCTCAACAACTCGAACAACAGATTAAGGAGTTGCCACCTCGCTTGCATCCAAGTATTTAAGCGGGCTTTCAACAATGTAATCTCCTGAATCCTCAAGAAACTGTTGGACGAGGAAGACATGCCCGGCACCGATAATCAACAGAATGCGATCATCCGCAGATTCAGTAATCCGTGTTAGATTCACAAAAATCTTGAAATTCCGAGCATACCAATTATGGACAACCCAATGTGCACCCGGGTATTGAGTGCCTAATCCAATCTGTGCAATCCGCATGTATCCTTGGTGATCTGTACGTCTGCCTTCAGGCTGGTTGAGTCGTATGTACATGTCAGTCATTGATTCATATTTTTCAGGTTCAATCCAAACTGTGCCATCTTTATCCTGCGTAACTTTCCCTTCAGTCATAGGCGAAGAAGTCAGGAAGTGCTCCTGATTGTGGGTTTTTGCAAACGTACGGTAGTCTTTCAAATTCCAGTCAATCTCACTTTCAGGGCGGCGGGAGTGCTGTTCCGACCAAAAATAATCAACACAGTACATTTTCGGATGATTCAGCTGCTTGGCTAACCGAAATCCAATCTGATCGCCTTCATTCCGCTTGAGTTCATAGGATACTTCTAAATATCCTTGATAATTTGCATTAATTTTAGCGTCAAACCTGGGATCCACCTCAAGTGCTATCTTAGTGGGTTGAAACGCTTTGAGCTGTTTGACCAACTGTTGAATCTCGCGCTGACGTTTGGGAGCAAGAACATCATCCATTTTGGTATTAATGCCATCCATTCCCGGATTCGATAAGTGTTCACTGCCCAGAATCATAATCGTAGGTTTTTGTGTCATCTGCTTAATATCTCCTGTGGATGCGACCGTTTGATCCTCACCTAAGGCTGCCCCAGGCATAAGTAACACGGCGAAAAGTAAGGTCACGAAATAGAATTTGCATCTCACTAAGGCATTCATAGAACTTTCTCCTATCTGTAGGATTGACCCGCCTGAAAAAAGGGGGCCAAATTTTCAACAATTCAACAATCGAAACAATAGGTTACGGGGTCTGCCTGCCCTTCGTATCCAAGTATTTCAGTGGGCTTTCGACAATGTAATCCCCTGAATTCTCAAGAAATTGCTGAACGAGGAAGACATGCCCAGCCCCGATAATCAGCAATATCCGGTCATCGGTGGATTCGGTGATGCGCGTTATGTTCACAAAAATCTTGAGGTTCCGAGCATACCAGCTATGAACAAGCCAATTCGCACCTGGGTATTCATCATCAAGTCCAACCCGTGCAGCACGGATGTATCCTTGGTGATCAGCCCGTCTACTTTCAGGCTGATTGATTCGTATGTACTTGTCAATCATTGGTTCGTATTTCTCAGGTTCAATCCAGATTTTGCCATCTGCGTCCCGAGTGACATTTTTCCCTGTAGGTGGTGGTTGGAGGAGGTGTTCCTGATTGTGCGTTCTTGCGAATCCACTGGTATCCATTAATTCCCTATCGATAGGAATAGGCCAGTGTTCCGGCCAATAATCAACACAATACATCCTTGAATGTCCGAACTCTTTTGCCAACCTGTATCCAATCTGATCTCCCTCATACGGTCCGAGTGCGTAGGTCCCGTTTAGATAACCTTGATAGTTTTTGATTTCCCTGTCACAGCGACTTGGATCTACCTCAACCGCTATCTTGGTAGGTTTAAATTCTTTGAGGTGTTCAACCACCTGCTCAATCTCGCGCTGACGCTTGGGGGCGCGGACATCATCTGTTTTTGTATTGATGCCATCCAGTCCCGAACTTGTAAAGTGCCAACTGCCGAGAATCATGATTGTGGGTTTTTGCGCCATTTGTTTAACGCCTCCTGTAGATACATCTGTCTGATTATCACTTGTTGCTGTGGCAACTGTAAGTAATACAGCGACGAATAATATCATTAAATAAACCTGGCATTTCCCTAAGACTTTCATAAAACTTTCTCCTATCTGTGGTATCGGTAACCCTGTCTCAAAAAATGGAACAACAGATTAAGGTATTTCCGCCTCGTTTGCATTCAAGTATTGCAAGGGACTCTCAACAATGTAATCTCCCGATTCCTCAAGAAACTGCTGAATCAGATAAACATGTGCAGAACCAACAATCATCAAAATGCGATCATCGGTGGACTCCGTGATGCGCGTCAGGTTCACAAAATTCTTGAGATTATGCGCATACCACCAATGGGCAACCCAATTGGCACCCGGGTATTGGTCTTTGAGTCCAATGCGTGCGGTGCGCAGATATGGTTGATGGTCGGCGTATATCTGTTCAGGATCGTTAATCCGTATGTACATGTCAATGAGTGGTTCATATCCTTCACGTTCAACCCAGACCGTGCCATCTACGTCCGCCCGCACTTTCACCCCGCTTGAGGAAATGCTCCATAAAAGGTGCTCCTGATTATGCGTCTCCGCAAACGTGGCGTAGTCCATCAAGTGGTCGTCAATTTTATCACGGATCGGCCGGTGTTTTGGCCAGTCAGCAACACAGTAAAGCTTCGGATGTCCCATCTGTTTGGCTAACCGAAAGCCAATTTGGTCATGCAAGCTCCGTGTGGGTTCGTAGGTGCCCTCCAAGTAGCCTTGATAGTTTGCGTTAATCTCCGCATCATCTCTTTCGTCTACATAAACGGCTATCTTGGTGGGACTAAACGCTTTCAGTTGCGTCACCAGTTGTTCCATTTCGCTTTGGCGTTTGGGCGCGAGGACATCATCCATTTTCACATTGAATACATTGATATCTGGATTTGTGAAAAATGTACTACCGAGAATCATGACTGTCGCCTTTTCTCGCGTGTCTTCTCTTCTCCACTGCCCCTTTAACTTGTCGCCAAAATCGATGTCTACGGCACCGAAATTGCTGAGATTCCCGAGCAATTCCTCAATGCGCTCCGGGGCAATCTCCCCGACGATGTTGACAAAGGTGGCTTCTCCAGACCTTTTCGGGATGATGATAGCAAAAATTCCGTAAACCTTCTCTTCGTCAAACAGTAGGTTGATTTCCACCGTTTCACTATTTTCCTCAATCTTGACGAGGACTTCCCACTCATCCTCTTTGAGCTTCTCCTTGAAATAGTTAACTATTTTCTTCTCATCAATCGTTGCCCTATCGTAGGTGCGGACATAGATACCGTCCAACATCTTAATCAGTTCGGCGACTTCGGGTTGATTGCTCACCGACTTGGTAACCAGACTGATGAGTTTCGCGGTTAAGTTAACTTCGACTTTCGCCTTAAGAGGCTCTGGGAAATCGAAGAGGATAAGTCCTTTTCTATCGGTTTTGTCCGATTTGTCCTGCTGCGCGACTGCTGAGTGCATCAGTGTTAACGATGCAACTAAAAACAGCAGCATGAACAGTCGTATCAAGTGCTTTTGCAATTTCATCGGTTCTACTCCTTATCTATTTTAACGGTCAATTGTTGCGGTTTCTGATTTCAGGGCATGATCCGGTTTCTCGGCGTTGAGTTTTACTTCCCATCGGTGGGGCATCGGGGCCTTTATCCAATTGCGAATTGTTTCGGAAATCGCCTCCTCCGAATTAGATTCCAGAAGTTGTCCAAATAGAGTGCCGAGCTTCTGAAAGTCGATCTCTCCATAGATGTTCACAAAGCCCGAATTTCCATCATCGGTGAACATAAGGAAAATACCGTTCACTATGCCCGGTTTTTCTGAGTAGAGCAGGCTGAGATCAAATGTATCCCTGATTTTGATGAGATGCTCCCACTTCTCATTTTCAAGGATGCTATGGTAGTGGTCCACGACCCGGTTGAGGTCTCTCATCTCTCCATCGTAAGCCCGGATAGAGGCACCTTTTAGCATCTCGGCATACGCCGTATATTCCGACACATCTACCGATTTGTCTCCAATAAATTCCGGATGACTTGCGATACCGAAATTGATAAAGATGTCCAAGAGACTCTTGTCCAAGTTAATTTCAACCTTCGGGGCAGGGGCATCCGGCAGATTCATTTCTATTTTCCCCCGAACCGTCTCTCCTACATTGCTGTTCTGGGCGTGCCCATTGGTGAAGAAACAGCAAACTGCTAAAAAGGCTATACCTACTAAAAGGGCTGTAAGGGTGGATTTTTTCATGGTTTTTTTCTCCTTAATATGAACGTTGATCGCTCGGTGTATCCGGAGCGTTCCGCGGTAACCGGTCAAGGCTATCAAGACTCCGGTGAATTGCTGATGAAGCACCCTTCGTCTGCTTCGATGCGCGGCGAGAGGCTGTTTCAATCTGAATAAAGGGACGACTTGAGACTTCATCAATCCGCACATCTGGGAGTTTCTCGTTAACGACGGTGCCTGTTCGCTCCACGGCGTAATTCAACTTACCGAGTGCATACGCCAAGTCACGTGAGGCTTGCTGCACTTTCAGATGCTGTTGGTACTGATAGGTGCCGAACAGGGCGATTCCAATGAGGCACGCCAACGCGCCTGCGCGAGCGAGCATCGAAGTTAAATCATCCGAGAACGTGAACAGTTGGAATATCCTATGTAGCCACCTCGGTCCCTTGCTGGGGTGCGCGCGAACGTAAGCCTCAACGGCGTTGAAGACTTCCTGCGGTGGCTCTGGTTTGGGAAGTTCGTGCAATGCACTGCTAATTGCTTGTGCGAAGTGAACTTCATCTTGACACATTGAACAGGATGCAACATGTGTCGCTATTGTCGCATGAAGGTCCGTATCTAATTCATCGGCGAGATATGCCTCTAAATTGTCCTGAACTTCCATGCAAGATGAATCTTGGTGAAGAGGAAAATCGTTCATTCTTCATTCCTCCAGTAGGGACGTAGTAACTCCCGCAACCTTTTGCGGGCACGGAATACAGTAGATTTTACGGTGCCTTCGGGTTGTTCTAAAACCTCGGCAATCTCCTTGAAACTCATGCCGTTCAATTCCCGCATAATTATCACTGACCGCATGTCTGGCGGCAATTTCTTAATGGCACACTGGACCGACTCTTTGAGCTCTTGCTGGATCACAATCTCATCTGGTGATGGATTTGATCGATTAGAATGCGTGTGCATCAAAGTTTCGAGTTCTGTTTCGGGATCTGCATCGTCTCCGCCTGTTAAATGCACCTGAAATTTATCTCGCTTTAGCAGATTGAAACAGAGATTCTGCGCACATTTTAGCAACCATGAGTGTGCAGTCTTCGGACGCAATTTGTTCCGGTGTTTCCACGCCGTGATAAACGTCTCTTGTGTTATATCCTCTGCATCTTCCCGATTTCCGAGTAGATAGAGGGTGTGTTGATAAACCCGAGCCTTGTGTGTATGGACAAGCTCAAGGAATTTATCTTCTGTCATGTTTCAACTCCGCTCTTTTGGCGTAGCTTGCAAGCCAAAACTTGCTGTTAAAAAGTGAGGTTGTCGTTACTACAAACGAGTTGCAAAAAAGTTGCATTTTTTTTAATTTTAATATTTTCGGAGGGATTTAGGTGGGTCTGACTGAAGAGTTCGGTGCGGTTTGCAACCGCACCGAACTATATCAAGAGAGGCATATTCTGTGGTCGGTGTAGCAAAGCGAAGCTTAAGCCTATTCCCATTGAAACACACTGCCCAACAAACGCATCGGTTCATCGCGGAGCCATCTATATATCTGCGGTGCCTCGTCAACACCCACCCGATGTCGGATGAGTGGCGCAATTTTGACAGAACCTTGGCGGAGCAATCGACAGAGATTTTCCAGATCGTCACACGTGAA
>JAPOOP010000423.1 GCA_026713385.1 Candidatus Poribacteria bacterium
AATACCCGCTTTTTACAAAGAAATGCTGTCCACCGAATTGTGGAAATCTGTTGCAGAAGCGAAACTCTCGTTACCTGATGAAACGAGAATGGATCCTAACTTGGTAAAGGCACTGCGTGGTACTGTAACCCAAGCGATAACCGGTGGATTCGCGACCAGTAATGGGACGTTCTATGTGGAATACCAGCGAGTGCTTTTCAAATGGAAACCCGGCGATTCAGAATGGGCAAATACGGGATTGATAGACCTCGCCGAACAGTCAAGACCTACGTCCTGGAGAAGAGGATTCAGGTTGGCTGCTTCAGGGGGGACCGTCTACGTGGGAAAACGGGATGGCACACTGTTTCAATCGCTTGATGCGGGGGACAGTTGGAAAGACATCACACCAATCCTTCCCCTCCACTTTACCTACTTCAAAGAGATAGTTTTTGCGGGTTCAACAGTTTACATAGCAACAGACGAAGGCGTTTTGGCTTCACAGAACGGCGAACACTGGTGTGTGCTTACCACTGAAATAGGTGTCCGTCCGGTTATAGATAGACTCACTGTTCATCATACCAACGTTTATGGTGCCGGTGATGCCGGGGTCTATCGTTTAGACGACCATGGAGGATGGCATCAGATTTCCCCAAGTGTTCCAGATAACATTAGCTCTCTTGTGGTTAGTAATGACAGACTTCACATTGCCACCCAAGAAGGCAGAATGTTTCACATTCCCCTTGAAAAACTACAGTAGGTGATTTCCAAACTGCATTAAATATCTTCACCGCTGCTGGCGAGGGTTCCCAACCTCGCCTTTTCTGTTACGATCTTCCGATCGCGCCCTTGAAGTTTTTTGTGGGAGGGATTTGCAATTCCGACATCTTTCTCAACCAATGTCTCTGTAATCCAGACAAATATCGCTGTGATCTTCATTTCCTACCAACCACTGACAACCTCTTCTGTAGGAGCGAGCTGTGCTCGCGATCCCTTTCTCATATTTACAGAATTCTCCGCGACATCTATTTTTTACTTTTTTTCAAATTATGCAAGTTTTCTGAGAAAAATTGTGTCTTTAATGACTGAAGGACATTTATGTGCTGTTTATAGTAAAGTGGAAAAATATATTGACCTTTTAGATGGCAGCAGCCCCGTCGGGCCCGCTGGCGCGGATTGTATCCTCGCTCTACAGCGTCAAAGTAAATGGGAGATACACTAATGTTAATGACCTTAATTCAAAAAGAGATGATGCATCATATCCTGAGTGCTCGGTTTGTCGCGCTGCTACTGATGTGTGTCATGCTCATACCGCTCAACTTGCATATCAATTACCATCATTATCTTAAACGCCAAATTGACTATCAAGAACAAGAAATTCTCAAAGACGAAAACACTCCGGAAGACGAGAACGGTGAGGAACCAACAGGTCTAAGTTTCAAATTTACGACAAAGACGACAGATACAAATTTTGAAGTTTCCAAGCTGCTTCTTAAACCGACCTCTTTAAGTGTGTTCGCGACGGGTTTAGAATCCGCGCTGCCGAGTTATCTGGGTATGACACGCAACGGAATAACGCGCGGAGAAGCGGCACTGTCTACCGCGCCAATAGCGTTTCTTTTGGGACATCTCGACTTTGTGTTTGTCGTCAGCACCGTCTTTAGTCTGCTTGCGCTCCTGTTTACCTTTGATGCCGTCGCAGGCGAAAGAGAAGCAGGAACCCTTCGGATAACCCTCGCCAACGCCTTACCACGCGATATCTTTTTGTGGAGTAAACTCATCGGCGGATACCTCGTCTTCATCCTTCCGTTCTTAATCTCGTTAATCATCGGCTTACTCGTGTTGGTCTCGCAGGGGTTCCCGTTGGCTGAATCGGATATCTTTCCGCGCGTCGTTTGTCTTGTTCTCGCCTCATTGCTCTACATCGCTGTCTTTTTTGCGATAGGGGCGGTGATCTCGATTTATTTCGACAGTTCCAAGACAGCACTCATCGTCGCCTTCACCATTTGGGTGTTCGCTGTCCTCATCTTACCCCGAGTTGGATTTCTCGCCGCGCAAATCGTCGCGCCGACTTCAACAGCGCAGAGCGTCTACAGGGAAAAAACAGCGAGGCGGTCAGAATTGCGGGCAGGCCTTGAAGCCGAAAGAAGTAAAATGATGGGTGAAGTGATAACGGAAATGATGCAGAAATCCAACACCACGCTGGGAGAGAAATCGGGAACTTCTGTCTTTACAATAGGTCCGGAATACACCGAGAGAATGAATGAGAAAATGGCACCACTTGAAGAAGCGGCTCGGTTAAAATACCGAGACCTCGCGGCACGCCTTGATAGACGTTATCAGCGAGAGAGGAAACACCAAGATACAATCGGGGTCAACTTTTCCCGAATCACCCCTACGACTTCCTTCATTTTTCTCGCAACGGATGCCACGCAAACCGGTCAAGCGAAAAAAAATACCTACTTTCAAACGGGTACTCGCTACTACGAAACGCTTGATGCGGAAATATTCAGCAAAATGTCAGAAGATCCAGGAGCGCATGTCCATAGAGAACAAATCCCGGACCCGATGCCACCCCCGCAACTCGCGGAACCGACCTTGGCAGAGACGCTCCAACACGCCGCTTTGGATGTGCTATTGCTCTGTTTTTTCGCAATTGTGCTAACAACCGTGGCGTTTCTGAAATTCTTCCGCATGGATATTTAAACGGAAAACGTTTATGTTAGTAGATGTGCCCAGTTTCCGCAAATATAGGAGGACCAAAATGAGACATCTGTTTTTCCAACTTCTGTTATTTGTTCTGATATTTATCACAGCAGGATACACTACAGCAGATCTCACTAAAGGGCTTGTTATTTATTTCTCGTTCGACAACGTTAAGGACAAGCGAATCCTTGATGAATCTGGGAACAATCTGGATTCCGAGGTTATTGAGAATACTGAATTCGTCGAGGGTAAATACGGGAATGCGATCCGTATCACCGGTGAAATTGAAGGGTGTGTGAATATTCCGTCCGCAGATTCTTTAGAGATCGATGAAGAGATCACGATGATGGCGTGGGTATACCATGAAAACTGGATAGAAAGCTCTTCTCAATGGCTTGATAAAGGGAGTTATAGCACAAAAACTCATGGTGGATATGGCATGGTGTTCTTCGATAAAGACGATGGTGGTCCGGGAATCGCGGTTAACTTAGGTGGTGAACGCCGGCGACGCTTCATAATTCGAGATGACATAAACAGGAATAAAACGTGGCATCATATTGTAGCAACCTGCAACGACACAAGTGTGAAACTCTATATTGACGGAGAAATCATCCTCAAACTTGAAGCCGATTTTATCTTCAATGGCATCAATGATCATGACTTGCGAATTGGATGTGCGAAAGGTAAGTCGGAGTATGCATTTGAAGACGGCTCCATCGATGAAGTCGCGATATGGAATCGTGTCCTCAGTGAAGATGAAATCAAAAGAGCAATGCGAGGTCCCTTACTCTCGGTTTCTCCGAAGGATAAGGGCGCGACAACGTGGGGCAATATTAAGCGAAAGGCGTTTTATAGTAAAGTTTACAATTAAGTAGACACCTACCTCTCGCCTCCCCTGCTTGCGGGGAGATTGAGGGGCGTGTCCATAATCCATAAATGGAAAATTGAATGTCTTTGATTA
>JAPOOP010000738.1 GCA_026713385.1 Candidatus Poribacteria bacterium
AGTTGAACATCGGAGTACAGAGGGAGCGTGTCTTGCCAATGCTGATGCCATGTCTCATATTGAACAAGTGCCTTCGCTCTTATATTTAGCCTATATTCATCACGGAATGGGAATTGATGAAGGGAGGCTATGGGTCAAAGCAAAGCTACAACGAAGTTGGCAGAAACTGCGAAAAGATGTCCAAGACATTCTGAGAAACAAATACGAAGCCGCGTTGAAACTACTTTGACGTAGATTTCATATAACCCTTTTCAAGGAGGTTCATCAATGAACATAGAACGGATTGTTTCGCGCAACCCAAAGGTGATGAATGGAGCCTTAGTTTTCACTGGGACTCGTGTGCCAGTCGAGATTTTGATTCAACATCTAACGGCAGGCGACTCACTCAAGAAGTTTCTTGCTGATTTTCCAACGGTATCTCAAGAGCAAGCTATCGCGTACCTTGAGATGACATTAAAGGTCGCCGATGCGCGTGTTGCTTGATGAAAACCTACCGCATCAGCTGCGAGAATTATTTGAAGACAATATAGAAGTGATCACAGTTAACAATATCTTCCAACTGCATCCTTTTGGGACGTGCTAATGCAAACGAAGGACTCACTCATTAACAGTGAATACGAAAGTCCTATGACCATTGACAAAGTTCACTGGTTTCTCGATCTGTTTGATGAACTCGGTATCAAAGTTTGGATTGATGGGGGCTGGGGTGTTGATGCCCTATTAGGTGAATGCACCCGAGAGCATCAAGATCTGGACATCATGATTTCATGGGATGATTCAGCAATACTCACCGAGGCACTCTCGGCGCGAGGCTTTGTTGACATCCACACCGACGACCATAAGGATCGAAACTTCGTGATGGGACATCAATTGCACGGAAGAATTGACTTTCACGTGATTGACCTTACCGAAGGAGGTAGCGCGATCTACGGTCCTGGTGAGATTGATTGGGTCATCACTGAATCGGAGTTGGACGCTGTAGGTGTTATTGGGGGACGAGCAGTCCGATGTTTATCAGCGGATTACCAAGTCCGTTCGCACGCTGGTTACACGTTGCAAGATACCGACTTTGCTGATATGCGAGCACTACAGGAGAAATTTGGCGTTAAGTTGCTTCCTGAGCAGATTAACATTTAGCAAAACGTTTATGCTATAGCGGAGACCGGCGAGGTTAGGAAACCTCGCCTACTGGGATGGGGATCTACGTGAAGTCGGAGTTGGAAACCTCGCCTATAGGTCTTCTAATGCTTCCAGAAAAGGATAACAACACCGGCAATCATCAAGGCGATGGACCACAGCAGATCCAAGTTAAACCACGCTTTGCGGAGCAACGCAAGTCCAACGACTTCGTAAATAATGACCGCTACAACCCCCGTCACAACGAAAAAACTGAGGGTATGTACGCCAACTGCGGATAATAACATTGTCGCGTTATCTGCCATACCTGCCGGTGCGTGGTGCATGTGCGCTGATGCTTCAGCAGCGGGTGCTCGCAACAGAAAGGGCACCAACATCAAACCAGCACCGTGTGCGGATGCCATCAGGAAGGACCAGATTGTTAAGTCTTTGAAGTTAACACGCATTCCGACCCATTTCGGGTGTCGCGCGCTGAAAAATTTGTACACGCCAAAGCCGAACAATATGACAGCACAGGCAATGCGAAGAACATCCTCCGGCAGCTGCTGTTGTGCCAAGGCGATGACGAAAACCACGACTGCGATAGATATGGCGTGTCCAAGTGCCATTGGAAAAAGGGCACCGATAACCGCGCTTCTCCGTTTTTCTTGCATGCCTAACGCAACCGCAAAAAGCCATCCCATCCCCGGATTAATGCCGTGATATACGCCGAGGAGCGTGTAGCCTAACCATGAACCAGTATCCATATAAATATCTTTCCACTGATAGTATAAGGGTGCTGCAAGAGGACTTGCGCACCCTTTTTGAAAAAAGTTGTCTTCATAAAACAGCGTTGTGATGACGCGCGCTTAAAGAGTGAGGTTGAACATCTCACCAGCGGCGCGCCTATCGGATCTGAATTCTTACTGTATGCCTATGGGTAACAGTAAGAATCGGAAGAACTGTCTCCACCTTGTAACCGAATCTGATGGGCGCGGCTCTCACCGAAATCGACGAAGAAGTCGGGATCTAATTCCAGTCCGCCATCTTCTACGTTCACATCCGCCTTCACCATCCACCCGTTCGCGCCATTTGGATAGAACTGATTATCCAAAGCGATATAGAGAGAATTGGTAAAGTAGAGGCGTTTGCCGTCGCGACTCAATTCAACCATCTGAGGACCGCCGCTTACAGGTCCAGCTGCTGGATGCGGGTGTGATTTGGTAATCCCACCGATCTTCAGAGTGCCGGTATGCTTCGGATTAAACGGGTCGGACACGTCGTATTGCAACATTTCCCCGGTTCCCCAACAGGAGATGTAGAGGAACTTGTCATCCAACGAGAGGATATGGTCGGTGACGAGGGGTGGGATCATGCCGATATCCTTCAAAACGGGTGGTAAATCATCTGGATTTTCTGGTGCCTGCGCCGGAATATCAATAATCTTTTGAATGCCCCAATCGTCTCCATCTTTGTACCACGTCCAGATGGAACTGGAGAGGTCGTTCATATTAAGCACGGAATTGAGGAACCCATACGCCTTCGTTGGGTCATGTGCGGGACGTAGTTCCAAAGCCATTTGGTAGTCCTCACCGAGATCCAGCGTCTGGATATTTTTCCGGTGCCGGATATCCCAGATATGGATTTTATGCCCGAACTTGCGTTCAACCAAGTCTTCGAGGTTCAGACCGTTCTCAATCATTGCCGGATAGCCCCACTCACTCGTGACAGCGACATCATATCCCAAGTGCCACCAGAAATCGTAAGAGAGGGTTTGCGGACCGCGTTCCACTTCCCACTGTCCGAGAATGTTGAAATTATAGTGATCCATGAGGAAAATCCCACCAGGACCTTCTTCTGAACCGGCAGAAGCCAAAGCACTGATGTAGATACCTTCGGGACCGCAGTGGACTGTATGCGGACGGGTATAGCCTGAACGCGACTCAACTTCATTCACATCCAAAGTTTTAATGAGTTTCGGTGATCTGGGGTTTTCCTTCACATCAAGGATGTAAATATTAGAACTCCGCAGTGCTGGCACAACGAGGTAACGCCGTTCTATATAAGGATGGGGTGCATACGGGCATAATGAAGCACTGCATGCGTTCCAGTTAAAATGATGGAGTTCGTCACCGACCCCGAATTCTTGGGCATTAACAATTTGGCTATAGGTGTCAGAATCTTTATTGAGGTCAACAACGCACATCGTATCTGGACTTCCGTTATCCCGGGGTGCGGCGACATAAGCGAGTTCTTCAATAGGGGCATCGATCGCCATCTTCGGCGACGGGTAAAAAGTTGGGTCAGGTTTCCACTGTTGTAACAATGTTATTTCTCCTTTTAGTTTGATGCTTCTGCATCGTTTTGTGCGCGGTCGAGCCAACCAGGCAGTCTGATATTCTCAGATAACTTCCATGCCGTTAAATAGAGTGAAGCCGTCCAACGCACCGATTCACGCGCTCGGTCATTCGTGAAATCAACCAACGCCGGTGTCGGGTCTTTCAGATTTTGCCAATCTCCGGCAAGTTCGTAAACGCTGTCTACTAAACTGAAGCCCGCTTTAACCTGTTTTATTATTGCTGGCATTAAATCGCCAACGGCTTCAATCTGTTGTGATTTCGCGAGTTCTGTTGGATCCAACTTCAACATTTCAATTGCTGAATCAACTTTCTCATGGATACCAGCGTGCAGGCGTGTTCCGTCCTCTTGCTTAATCCCATCAAAATTGATGGTTAGGTGCAAAGGTTGACACATATCCTGGGCATAGTGTGCGAGGAAGCCTGCATAGAGAAAGCATTTGTTCTGAATCATCGGATTGTCGGGCCATTTGCGATGCTCTGCGAAAGCAACAGCGAGCCTTTCTGTCCACTCCGCGAGCGCATAAGGCAATGTGCCGACGGCTCGCGGGGCAAGCCCCAACTCTGCACACAACTTAATGTGTGCCTCGCGCCCCTCTGGAATCGGGTGGTCTTTTAGCAATTCTATATCGATGTAGTGTTCACCGTATTCAGCCTGTCTTGCGTGTGGTGTGCCACGCTCCTTGGATATATCTGGGTCGTAGACACAGTGAGCGACCATTTTTTCTGCGGATCGAAAAAATTCAGGCATCTCTTCGGGAAGTGCTTTGACAGCTGCTTGTGTGAGGATATCGTGTCCACCTCCCCACCATGCCCATGCTGGTGTTGTAAGGAGTATCGAAAATAGGATAAGGATGTTATAGAAACGTTTCATAATTCTCCTTTTGTTAGTCTGCCGCCAGATATTCTGCGGGACTCGCTTCCTCCCATTGGAACTGGAGTTCAGTGGTTTCATGAGGTTTAAACGATGTCGCGATTGTCTCTACGGCGGGTCCGACGATGTCAATTTTGTCAAGATCTGCAGTACCATAGCCCATTTCATTTGCGTAATGGAACAGCCCAATCTCTAATGGTTCAAATCCCATCGTTTTTGTTGTGACTGCGTCAGCCGCAAATACATCTTCGCTCGCAATTGCGATACCAAGCGGAACAGAATCGGTGCCACCGGGTCCGTTGCCTTGTAACCCAACGGTGCCATCAACAATAGCGATATCGGGCTTAAGGTGGCGTGAGAGACGAAGTAGGTTGATATTGAGCGTCTGCGCTTCGCGCGGAAGCACCCGATCTGCGTGACTGTGATAGCCGTGCATTTTTATCCGGTCTTCCTTGTGCAGGGTACCCATAATCATATTCTTCATTGCGAGCGTTACGACCCCAGCATCATGCGTTTTAGCGATAGCAACAGAGATAGTGCACGGACAATCCAATACTATCTTCGGCATCCGCACGGTATCTTCATTGCGCTCAGCAAGAAAGACCGTGGTTTCCACCCATTCGGTTTCCTGATGCAAATCCACGAGTCGGATCGGTAGATCGTACTCGGCTTGGAGTGCCTCATAACCAAAAACTTGGAACGCCTCGCCAGAGAACGCTTCATTTGCGCCCTCGGCAACAATTATCTCTTTTGGCGGATGCGGTGTACTCAACAGAAAATCAAGCGCGCCACGCATCGCATCGACGTGCGATGAGGCGAGTTGATTCGTACTGGAGAGAAAATTCGGTTTTAACAGGACCTGCTCACCGACTTTCGGTGTAAGCTCATCCCGTATATTGTCCAACGCCTCAAAAACGTTAGAACGTCGCCTGCCGGTTTTGGCAAGCCCAACTTTCGTACCCATCGGTTCCTCCTTACCTTATTGTTAGTGCCCTAATCCCTCCTGATGTTTTTTATCCACATCAAGAACCCAATTTTGACAGGGATCCCCACCCGTTACAGGAAAAAAGAAAAAATCGGAGCAGAACCCAATCGTAAAAAAAATCAATCAAGAATGTGTCTGAGAAATCCCTCATGTTCTTCTAATAATGTGTTCGCATCCGTCGCATTTAGTTTTCTCGTGAGCATTACAATAGCCAGTTTAGCATGACCACCCGCCCGTGCTAACGCTTCCTCAGCCACCGCGGCATCAACCCCAGTGACGGCTTGGACAATTCGGATGCTCCGCGCGACCAGTTTCGTGTTAGAGGCGTGTACATCTACCATCAGATTATTGTAGACCTTGCCCAGTTTAATCATAGAAACAGTCGTCAACATGTTCAGAACCAATTTTGTGGCTGTTCCTGCTTTCAATCGGGTTGAGCCAGTGATAATCTCAGGTCCAACAATGGGTGCGATGAAATGTGTCACCCATCTTTTTACTTCCTCAGGAGGTGGGACGCAGCAGAGAAATATTGTTGTTGCACCGATGGCATGCGCCTCCCTCAAAGCCCCTATAACGTAAGGGGTCCGTCCACTGCTTGCAATCCCGACGAGCACATCTTGTGATGTGAATTGTTGTTCTCGGAGAGTACGCGCACCGCTTTCAGGCTTATCCTCTTCACCTTCCACCGAGCGACGTAAGGCAACGTCTCCACCGGCAATTATCCCTTGGACCATCTCTGGAGGTGTGCTAAAGGTTGGCGGACATTCGGAGGCATCTAATACGCCAAGTCTACCACTCGTACCCGCACCGACATAAAATAGCCTGCCACCGGCGCGAAATGCAGCAACGCATAATTCAATAGCGCGTACAATCGCTTCGGATTCTGCTTCTACTGCCTTAATCGCTTGCCGATCTTCTTCGTGAAAAATCCGGACAATTTCTGACGTTGACTTCAAATCAATGTCAAGAGAATTCAGATTTTGCTCTTCCGTTGTGGACTGCATGCATCCTTTACTGGCAATTATTTCCGGTTACAAACTTGCTTGTGCTAACAACACAGCACCATACGCAGGCTCATGTTTTGGAAGTCGCACCGATGCCTCTGGTTGAATCCTCGTAAACCGGTGTCGGAGTTTATCCGCGAACATCGTTTGATGGATGAGATTGCCACCACTGAGAACAATGTCAAACGGTTCTGTGAATTCCAACTGTTCAATTACGCTAACGGCGGCACAAACGAGTTCATCAACCGCCTCGTCAACAATACATTCTGCGACCGTGTCCCTTGTTCGGGCTGTATCAAACACGACCTCTGCCAACTGTGCAATTGTATCCCTATTTGCGGTGTGTACCCAGCGAATTAGTTCACTCGGCTCATTGAGTTCAAGTCTATTGAGGATTCGATCTGTCAATTCGGTCCGATCGTCTCTGCCATCGGCGGCACGGGCAATAGCTTGGAGCCCTTTTATAGCCATATTGTAACCGCTCCCTTCGTCTCCGAGAAGGTATCCCCAACCACTCGCGCGTGCTTCTCTGCCATCGGCATGGATGCCGTAGACAATCGCACCCGTTCCAGAGATGACAATTACACCTTCCTGTTTCTCCGTGCCACCCACGAGCGCGATATGTGCATCGTGTGTTAATATCCGATCTTCACAAATACCGATCTCATCACAAATTCGTCCAATCACTTCTCGGTCTGCATCGCGTCCCAAACCAGCCATTCCCAAACAGCAGAGAACATCATTTCCTGATGGAACGCCTGCTTTTGCATACAGATCCGCGATGAGGTCTTCCAAAACCGACTGCGTTTTCGTCTCACCTACGACGTGGTAGTTTGCTGGTCCCGATTGTGCTTGCGCGAGGTGTTGCCCTGTTTTTGTTGCCAGAATACCAATCGTTTTCGTTCCGCCGCCATCAATTCCGATGATGTACATAATATGCTGATGTGGCACTCCTAAAAAGTGTTAAGTCTTTGGGAACCACGATTTGAAACGTTTGTTAAAGAAGTAGACTTGAGATCCACATGCGGCTTTCACTTCTATTTCAAAATAGCCACGACAACAGCACAGATAGCCATGATGATAGAAATCGCTGTTAGGATAACATGACGTGTCTCTGCCCGGCCCTCTAACTTCCCTTTGACCCATGAAATGTCTGACTTGATATTGGAGATGTCGGCACGGACGCTTTCTAATGTGGACACCACCATTTCTTCAAATTTGTCTTGGTTCATTTTCCTCTCTCCTTTGGTTGTCTGTCGGTTATGCCCGTTTTGATCCGCAAACTGAATGGCTCTGTGGCACTTCTATAAGAACTTGACAATTCACCACGCATCCCCTATAATATAATTTACACGATTTAGGAAATAGTTGCAACAAAAATTTTATTCGGTAGGTGCCTCAAAATGCAGAACAAAAACTACATCGCGCTCATGATTTTATGTGGAAGTTTTGTATGCTTCGGTTGTTCTCAAGATACGGTGCAATTTGAGTGGCGACAACTTCAAAGCGGGACGGGTGAACATCTTTACGGTATCCATTTTGTAGATACGAAACACGGATGGGCAGTCGGCACTGATGGAACAGTCCTGTCCACGGTTAACGGTGGAACCTCTTGGAAAGCGGCTTCGATCTCACACGACACACTGACACAGGTTAATTTCGCAACCCCAAACAACGGTTGGACCGTCAGCATTGGGAAGGTACATTATACGGGCAGTGGGGGTGCTTCATGGAATTTACAACATCAAGCACGCGGCGAGGGTAAAACCCCTCCTGGCATCTTGGATCTACATTTCGCAAATACGACGCATGGCTGGGCAGTTGGCGGAAAAGGGACAGTGCTCAAAACAGAGAATGGCGGGAGTCGTTGGGAAAGTCAGAGAGGTCTGTCAGATAAACATTTATGGGGTGTATATTTTATCGATCCGGCACACGGATGGATTGTTGGAGAAGAGGGTGAAATACTCCATACCCAAAATGGTGGAGAACGATGGGTTCAACAGAGAAGCAACGCCGAGCAGCCTTTATTCGCTGTCTATTTCGCAAATCTGATGCATGGATGGGTTGTAGGGACGAACGGCTTGATTCTTCATACCACTGATGGTGGAATCACATGGACTCGGCAAAGAACGCCTGTTAATCTAAACCTACGAGACGTGGCATTTCGTGACGAAAAACGCGGGTGGGCAATCGGTGAAAAAGGGCTAATCCTTCATACAACAGACGGCGGCAACACGTGGAATCGTTATCCTACGCCTGCACAACATAACTTACAGGATATCTATCTCCAGAAAAATGCGGGATGGATTGTCGGCGCGAGAGGGACTATCCTGAGGGGGCACTAAGACCTCGCTTTTATGCCCACAATTTATAAATCCAAGTGGAGAGACATAGCACAATTCCACCGATGGCAATCGTGTTTCGAGTGCATGGTGAACAACGGGTCCAAGTATTTTTTACCCACATCGGAAAGAATGCCGACCCGATAGCCAATCCAATAATCAAATAAGAAAACGGATGGTAACGCCAAGCGTCTGCGAAATGTCCGTGTGTTAAAGCAATACACGCCCGCGTCATCCCACACCCAGGACATGGAATGTCGGTCACTAAATGGAAAATACAAGGAAGCAGTGAAACCTCTGTCGGCGATATTTCAGACGCTACAGTGTAAATCCCTACTACACCCAATCCGATAAGAAAGAGGCGGACGAGAAATATATGGTTAAACATTAAGGCGTTCTTTCGTAGAGTCTGTTAATCTGGTGCTGTTGAATGGCGAGTGAACCAACACCAATACCGAAAATTGCTAACAGAACGCAAATGATAGGCAAGCTTGAATCAAATACCAAATCATTGTCAGCCTGAACTTGATTGATACCATTTGCCATCTTGTACTCATAATAGATACCGAAGATGCCGCAAGTAATAATTGATAGCAGCAACCAGAGCCAAAAGGAGTACTCATCCCGCTTCAACCAAGCGTTAAGTGTTGCCATCTGCTTATATTGCCAATAAAGCCCATAGATACCACAAGTAACCAAGGTTACCAAAATTCCAATCACGATACTCCGTCTACCTTCGGACTCCGGATACGGGTATTGATTAAGCATAACATTCTCCATTTTGTGAGAATACAAAACTTGTTAAGAGTTATTTTTCTCAAACAGCACTATTTTGATTGTCTGCTGCCATAAGACAAGTGAAACTGACTTTACCTACAGGACGTTATCACATGGATTATTCACGCGGAAGCGAAACTGTATCGGGAACGATAATCTCGCCAGCAATGATCTTTGCTTTCAGCGATTCAACAGTCGTTATGATGTCGTCCGAAAGTAGTGATTGGTTATGTTCATCAAGGGCGTAACTGACCCCGCCATCTTCAAGTCCGAAGTATCGGATCCCTGCTGTAAAATTGTTCTCAACGGTTTCTCGGATGATGCGCTGCACAGAAGCCGAAATCTCTTTTGTCATACTCGTTAAGACAATTCTTGGGGCAAGATGGTTACCATTGGAGTCAACCCAAATGATGAACTTTTGCTGTTCTTGGGCGGCTTCAAGCACCCCTTGACCGGATCCACCAGCAGCGACATAAATCACATCAATGCCGTTTTCATATTGTGCCAACGCCAATTCTTTTGCTTTATCCGGTTGTCCAAAACCGGCGACACTTTCGCTAATGTATTCTACGGAGATTTCGGTATCCGGATTGATAGCCTGAATCCCAGCGACGTAACCGGCTTCAAATTCGCGTAACAACGGAACATCCACTCCACCGATATAGCCGATTTTACCACTCTTCGTCTTTAACGCCGCAATTGCCCCGACCAGAAATGAACCTTCGTTGGATTTATAGTTCACAGAAGCCACATTTGCAATATCAAGAACAACATCAAAAATGGCAAATTTGACATCAGGAAATTCCGGCGCTACACGGGCAAGCACATCTCCCATTTGATAACCTGCTGTCAAAACAAGATCTGAATTTTGTGCTGCATCTCTTAGGCGCATTTCTGTAACGATGGGATCGTTTTCCATACCGTTTACTTCAATTAGGGTAATTCCAAGTTTTTCCTCTGTAGCTTTTACACCGATATGGAAGGCATCACAGTAAGCCGCAGAGCCAACGCAATCGCTGGGATATACCATGGTTACGCGAAGTGGCACAGTATCTGTTTCTGTTGAAGGGTCAGAAAGAATTACCTCCTGAATCGCGTCGCAACCACAGATTAAAAGTAACCCGAATGCTATAAGAAAGTATTTGCTAAAAATGCTAAAATTTTTCACATTTTCTCCAAAAAAATGTGTTGTAAGTATGAAGTTAAAAAATTGTTTCGTCAATGGAACTGACCCATCCGGATTTCACAGGAAACGTTCCTCACAAATCTGATATGGATCATTAGTATAAACGCGATAAATAACACGTCCCGAAAAGTCGAGCATATCTTTCATTCTATCATAAATAACCGGATGGGATACACGTTGTAAAGCCGAATGACGTGCGCCCCATTCGGTTTCTAAACTCTCATCGCTCGTGGCCAATTCACCAGAGACGTAATCTCCTAAGAAACCAAATATCAATTTGGTAGGGGACTTGATATTTGAGTAAATACCAACCAGCGCCCCAATTGATGCAGTGACACCAGATTCTTCTTGAATTTCACGTTGAAAGGCTTCAATAAAATTTTCACCTTCTTCGACCTGACCACCGGGAAACTCCCAGCCACGGCGCGGACTACGTATGAGCAAGATTTTACCGTCCGGATGACTTATCAATCCAGAAACAGCAACAATGTGCTTCGGATGAATCATTTAAACCCTCACCTTCGTTCACCCCAAATACTTAATGCCTATAGGTTACACACCTATTGCATACCCATCGCGCCGTGGATCGGCACCCCCCATAAAACTTCCTTCCGCCGGATCAAAGGCAATACCTTGACCGCCGCCGACAGTTGCAGTCCAATCGGGTAACACCTCTACCTCGTGTCCACGTGCTTCCAATGCCGCACGGACAGCAGCAGGAATACGTCCCTCCATACTGACGTGCGTTCCCGGATTTATCAAGCGAACGCGCGGTGCTTCAATCGCCGCTTGCACATTCATTCCGTGTTCAATCAGGTTCAACACCATCTGTAACGTCGTTTGAAGGATGCCGTGGCTTCCGGGTGTGCCAATGGCAGCAAACGGATTTCCATTCTTCCAGACTTGGCACGGCGACATACACATCTCTATCCGTTTATGCGGTCCAACGGCGTTGGGACTCTCTGGGATTCTGTCGAACCAGTTCATAAAGTTGTTGAGAAACATTCCTGTTGAACCGAGAATTACGCCTGAACCGAAGGGTTGTCCAAGGCTCTGCGTCACAGCGACGATATTGCCCTCTGCATCAGCAGTGTCAAAGTGGGTTGTACATTCGGTCGTCCAGTCGTCAGCACGGATTTCACCGGTGAGTTTGTCCTTAGACCACCGCTCACCACCGCTGACTGCAGCCTGTTCACCGATGCGTTCGCGTTGCGCACGTGCGTAGTCTTTAGATAACAAGCGTTCAATCGGTGGGTTCGGACGCGGGGCGTATTCGGCTCTATCCGCGCTTGCCAGTTTAATCGCTTCAATCAGCAGATGCAAGTACTCCGACGTATTGTGCCCAAGTTCACCGAGGGCATCGTTTTCCAAAATATTCAGTGTCTCTAAATACTGAAAACCGGAACACGGTGGGGGTGGACAGTAGACTTCATAGTCTTTGTAGGTAACGGAGATAGGTTCCTGCCATTCTACCTCAAAGTCAGCCAAATCCTTTTCGGTAATCAGTCCATCGGTTTCTTCGGAAAAACGGACGATCTCTTTGGCAATGTCGCCACGATAGAATGCCTCCGCACCGCCTTCGGCGACCTGACGGAATGTGTTCGCTAAATCCTGTTGCACCAATACCTCACCAGGATATGGTGTTCTTCCTCGTGAAGCGATCACCTCTTCAGCCCTTTCGGAAAAATAGGGACGTGCACCTGCGATGAATTCCGCATTCTTGACGGTGACGGCGTATCCATTTTCTGCCAATTCAATCGCCGGAGTAAAAATGTCCGCGTGGTCCATACTGCCGTAGCGTTCCAAGAGTGCAAGCCATCCACCACATCCACCCGGGACCATCCCCGCCCGTATGCCAATCTGTTGACTTTCAAGTGTCGGGTAGACATCCAGCGTCGCTGCATAAGGGGCAGTACCCAGATAATCTATCACGCTGTGTGTTTTATCCTTCGCACTATAGAGCAACATATACCCGTTACCAGCGATACCCGACATATATGGCTCAACAACATTGAGTGTTGAAGCAACAGCAACTGCCGCATCAAATGCGTTACCACCAGCGAGCAACATGCGTGCTCCAGCAAGGCTCGCAAGTGGGTGAGCACTTGTCGCCATTCCGCGTGTACCCGTTACAGTGGATCGGTGTGTTGTACCGTGTGATGGAAATGCCATGCTTATCTCCTTGTTCTTTTCTATAGCAAGTTTCAGCTTGCAAACTTCGTTAAGGACCTCCAAAACCGATGCCATCGCAACTGCCAGATTAATTTCCAGTGGGTAGTGCGATGCACAAAAAGCCTTTGTCCATCCAATTCAAGCACAGGAATCAGATGCTTATATTTCGTGAATAGTCCCATATCCTTCGTGATGTCAATTTCTTCTACTGCAATAATCGAGGTTTTCGCTTCGATATTCTGCAGCACTGCCTTTGCCTCGTCACAGAGCGGACAATCCGGTTTCGTGTAGAACTGGAGTTGTATCAGTTCGGTTTTCAACTTTTTTAATTATGTGCCTCTGATCTGCCCTCCACTTCGTTTCGGGCAGGTTTCCAGTTAAGGACGCTGGTATTGAGGCCTGTGACGTTTATCAAAAGATGTTTCCATACTTTAGAGTTTAGCATAAGCCACCAATAATCGCACGCGCTTTTTACATGCGTCAATGCGGATTATATGATAGAATCATGTCAGATATTACCTGCCGTTTTTGGGAATCATAGGTTTCAAACATGATACTACCTAAGGAGAAAAACGTGAAAATTAGACTCGCACAATACGGTATTTCCCACGACCACGCTGGAGGGAAAGCCAATGTGATGAAGGAAAGTGATGAAATTGACTTCGCCGGTGTCTTTGAGCCATCATTAGAAGTCCGAGAGACTCTCGGTCAAAGCCAGGTCTACGAGGGCGTTCACTGGTTTACGTCGAAAGAACAAATACTTGAGGATGCGACAATCGTTGGAGTCGCGGCGCAGGGACGTGTGTCGCAGAATCTCGCCTTTGCGCGAGAAATTCTTGAGCACGGCAAGCATGTGTGGTTTGATAAACCTGCGGGCGATAATCTTGATGAATTTCGAGAGGTTTTAGACATTGCACGAGATAGAAACCTGCTCGTTCAACTCGGTTATATGTTCCGATACAATGCTGGCTTTCAGTTTATCCTTGATTGGGCGAACTCCGGCAAACTCGGTGATATTTTTTCTGTTCGGGCAAGAATCTCATCAAGTCTTTCAAGCGATGCTCACTGGAAACGTTGGGATTCACTCGGTGAACACTCCGGCGGCATTATGTTCATCCTCGCCTGTCATCTCACTGATATTATCGTCGCTTTGTTAGGGCGACCCACACGGGTGACACCCTTTTCGAGACACGATGGACATGACGTGCCGTGGTATCGGAACAATACGGCGGCTGTCCTTGAATATCCGAGCGCATTGGCGATTCTTGAGTCAACGGCGTTGGAAGTCGATGCGGGCAAATCGAGGCGATTGGAGGTCTATGGGACACGCGGCAGCGCGATCCTTGAACCGCTTGAACCCCCAGAATTACGGTTGTGTCTTGATGAAGAACGAGATGGGTACGCGAAAGGTTGGCAGACGGTGCCTGTGGAACGGCGACCGCGTTACGTCGAAAGCCTGCGAGCGTTTGTGGCTGATATTCGGGGTGAGAAATCACCTGATCGTTCTCTCGACCACGAGTTCACAGTTCAGGAAACGGTACTGCGGGCGGCGGGGCTGCGTTGACATGCTCTCCGTGTAGGAGGGCGAGGATTCCATTTATTTTGGGGCATCAGGTTAATTCTGTTAGTCAGAATGCTCTAACCTTTTGCAATATTCTAATACTTGCCTTTCTAAATCGTATCGTCTATGATTTTGAAAAAAGTTGATAATAGCTTTAGGATTGTATGTTTGTTGATTTTGATACATTTTTCTTGCATACACACCAAAACCGAATTCTTGGTTTAACATGTATTCCTGATTAAATGACTCAGCGTTTTTCATCGCGTTTTCAAAGAATCCTGAGAGTCGTTTTCTATCTTCATCATTGAGTATATCGCAACCTCTAAAAAATGTAATATCCTTTTTGACATAGGATCCGAATACATACAGACCATTTGCCTTAGGCAATCCAGAATTCCAAACAGGTTTTGTGCCCTTACTGGATTTTAACTCTAAACACAACACGGTTTTGTTGTCTAGTATCAGGATGTCCGGATAGCTTTGTGTACCGAACGGTTGAGCAATATAACTTTGCTTGAATCGTGTTATATTTTCTATAATTCCGTCATCGCTTTCTATCAGTTCTCGCCAATATGTCCTGTAACTATTTCCTAACTCATTGAAGTCGGTTTCACAGTAACCAAACATTTCCAACTGATTTATCACTTGTTTTTCAAAATCAGAGTTACTTGACCGGCCAACATAATCCATAGGATTATTTTTTATATCTAAGAAAAAATCGTAAATTCTACTCATAGAGTTCAGAATACTCCTTAACCAAATCGCCTTTTCTAAAGCCGGGAATGGCTGTTGCACATCTATGTGCCAAATCATTATAATCAATAGTTAATAAGCGGGACAAAATAGCAGCATTTTTGGCCTTTAACAATATCCATTGCTTATGTTTCTCACAATTGTTGGCTTCTGTTTCCTTTCTAGAATAGTCTTGCCAACCCTGAGCGGGGACAGCAAAATCAAAATCATTTTCAAATACTTTCAATGCTTCAGGGGTATTATTATATTGCCACATTTGAAAATCCTTATGACGAATAGGCGGTGCCCCGTATTCTCTCATATCTTCGCACACACATGGCAAACGAGTCCATATCTGAAATTCAGTATTTACCGCATAGGTTTTTCCATTATCGAATTCAAAAGATTCTTTAGGCAACTCTAACTTACTGATAAATTTCATTCTGGAGTCCAATTTTTTGTGTATCATGAACTTTCGGAAAATGACTGGAACTATAAATGCTACGGTTTCAGCTAAATAAGCAGAATGATTGAAAAATGCTACCGCTAAATTACCTCTTTTGCCAAATGGTGGATTACCAACAACCACGGTATTGTGTGACTCAAATTCAATTTTTACGGTTTTTAGAAAATCCTGCAAATTAACACCATCGCACTTGGGTTCTAAATCCATTCCAATACGCCTGTGTTCTGGCATTAGGCTATAGAATGCTCCCTTTCCTGCAGAAGGTTCCAAGAAAAATAGATCGTTTATACTTTTATCTAAACTGGAAATAGTCTCAATAAGATGATTCCAACATAATTTTGCTATTATTTCTTTTGTGTAAAATTGATCCAGAGAATTTTGCATAGTATTGCGCCTTTTGTATATTACAAGAATTAATAGTGTATCATCATTTATACTAAGTTAAGTTGCTATCTACTAAGGAATACCCTCCTTGACGCGACAACCACCAAAAATTGGAGGTGTATCGGGTCAAGGAGGGTTCCTTTTCAAAAATCGAGGTTAGGCAAATCGAACGCCTAATTTTACATTTTCACCCGGATGTGTTGCGATCTTTGGGTACTCGTCCAATAGATCATCAAAATCAACAACAGGATGTATAACCGGTTCAGATTTCAGACTGCCATCGCAAAGGAGCCGCCAGCTGATTTCAAAGAGCCTACCTTCATTCCAATTTGGATATTCAGGGTTCGGTTCGCTACAGGCGCGTGAGAAGACAATAGTAGGTCGATTGAAATGCGCTTCCGCACCGAGATCTAATCCTGCGGGGTAGATACCGGGCCATGCCCCAGCGACAACTGTCCCTAAGTATGTCACACCGCGGATAGCTGCTTGTAGTGCCGTATGATGACCGCTGTATTCAATGCAAACATCAGCACCGCGCTTGCCAGTAGCTTTTTTAATCTCCAAACCGGCATCATCTGTTGTAGGGTCAATAACAATATCAGCACCACATTCAAGTGCTACATTGCGGCGCAATTCGAGTGGATCGACCCCAATTACAGGATAGGCACCCGCCAATTTGGCGAGTTGCAGTGCCATCAATCCGATGCCACCCATTCCAAAGACTGCTACAGCATCTCCAATGCGGACATTACCGTCACGCACCGCACCCAAGGCGAAATCTGTTGGATCCAGACAGACGGCTGCCTGCCAAGGCACACCATCAGGAAGTTTCCGGACACCTGCTGTACCCCAAACATTTTCCTCGCGGAAAGAACTGTGCCGAAAAACCCGCTCTCCGACTTCAATGTCGGTAACGTCTGTCCCAATTTCAGTTACCTCGCCGACACACATGTTCCCCAGTCCTGAAGGGTAGCTCACCATCCCGCCAGAACCGTCTGCTCGAAAGATTTTATATTCGCCATCGTAGCCGCCGCGTGGGCCTGCATACCCCTTATATGATGCCATTTCTGAACCGTGTTTGGCGGCACCAAATTGGCTCTTTACTCGAATTTCGTTCGCTTGCAAGGGTTGGCTTTCATATTCTCGAAAAGCGACCTGTTCTTGGGCGGGGGCAATGAGTTCTCTTAACATACTGGCTATTTTCCTTCCTGCGTTATTTGCTGTTTTATAGGACAGTTTACAATTGCGTATTCGCCTTCGCTTGAGGGAGAGGTGTTTGTAGTAGGGAAACCATTCATCGCCCGTCTTTCCAAAAGTGCTCTACTATTTTCCCACCCCACTATAAAGGCACTTAAACGTGCAACTATTTCCTACTTGTGAAAAAGGTAATGTTCAATTTCAGTCGGCAATTGCTTGGTAGCAGAGAATGCGAATTTTCCCTCCGAGATCCAAGCCACCGCTGGGATGCAATTGGCACATGAAAATACCAATCATCTGTTCTTGAGGGTCAATGAAAAAGTTGGTGAAGAAGAAACCGCCCCAACCAAACGTCCCGACTGACCCGATTTCATTAAGATCTGATTTGTCTCGGACAACGCTAAAACCTAAACCGAATCCGAAGTCGACATCCATATTAGCGAGTTGATTTGAAGTCATCAGCTCAACGGTTTTTCGGCTCAACAATCGAACCTCATCGAGTTCGCCACCGTTGAGCATCATTTGCGCAAAGCGGACGTAATCAGGAGCGGTGGATACTAATCCACCTCCACCAGAAAAATAGGTTCGCGGACCATTGTACGGATAATCAGTAGAGTAGATTAGTGAACCGTCCACTGTCGGTTCTTGGGATTTTCGCGTTATGGGACCATCTTTGGTGCGTTCATACACAGTTGCGAGCTGTTCGCGTTTCGCTTCAGGAATAAAAAAATGTGTGTCGTTCATGCCGAGTGGTTTGAAGATACGCTCGGAGAAAAACTCATTGAGTGACATCCCCGACACGACTTCGACGAGGTGACCGAGTAAATCTATTGACAGTCCGTATTCATATTCGGCATCCGGCTGATATAACAACGGAATAGTCGCCAAGATTTTCATTTTCTCCTCAAGTGTGCTTTCATCCTGAAGAAGTCCGTGGGTGATATCTGCAGCAGTGTATTGCGGACCGAGCCGCTCATTCCAGTGGTACGTTAAACCAGATGTGTGGGTAAGCAGGTTCCAAATTGTAATTTGCCGTGTTGCTGGGACAGGTTCAGCCGAATCTTCAGAATCTTCCGGTGGTAACACTTGCATCTCCTTGAACGCTGGGATGAACCTTGAGACCGGCTCGTTCAACCGAAAATGCCCCTCTTCATAGAGCATCATTACGGCGACGCTCGTGATCGGTTTCGTCATTGACGCAATACGAAAAATGGTGTCAGGAGTCATGGGCTTTCCTGCTTCGACATCCATCATACCGTAGGTGCCGAGATGTGCGATCTTTCCGTGCCGGGCAAGCAATGTAACACCGCCAGCTATTTTCTGCTGCGCGACATGTGTTTCCATTACTTTATCAATTCTTGAGAGTCTTTCTGTAGAAAGTCCAACTGCTTCAGGCTCCACCATTGGGAGTTCGTGGCTGTGGACAGATACCGTCAGAACCAATAAGAACGAAATATGTACTAAAATCCTATTCGTTTTTTTCATGTAAATCACTCAGTAACGCTGA
>JAPOOP010000127.1 GCA_026713385.1 Candidatus Poribacteria bacterium
AATTGCGTATCTCCAATTTCGATGGCTTCATCAACCCGTATGACTGGAATGTCTCGCGCCAGCAACTGGTTGACGAGCCTGAAGCTTTCGTTGAGTCGCCCGTCGAAGATATAGCCAAATTCTGATTCGCCAACCACCTGCCCCGTGGGTTGCTCGGGTGCTGTAATCAGATCGAAAATAGCGTCATCGCACTCCAAAGCGTCGACAGGTTCGACATTCACGCCCATAAACTCCGCGATTGTGTCTGTCGCCGTGTCATAGGGACGGTTTGGCACCCCGTCTGGCGTGCGTGTCCAAGCGTCATCAGGGAAAAAGGTCTGTCCGAGCAGGGTTTTGATGATCGCCATTTTCGGCTGATTGAGGAAAATGGTGTATGTACCCGCCGGATAGGTTACATCATTGATGGTGAAGGCTTGTGTTGCTTTGTGGATGTCAATCCCTTGGGCGAGCAGTTTATTGATAAGATCCACGACGGTCAAGGCATCATGCTGTGTCGGACGGATGAGATATGCGTTCGGCGTACCCGTCGCGCCACGCGCTGTCTGCCGCTCCGCTTTCAAATATGCGTTCGACAGGATGGTATCCTTGTGCCGAGCGGCTAAATCGAGCAAGCCCCACGCGGCAATCTTCTGTTGCTCGACAATGTCGCGTAATCGCCACCACCCGCCGAGCCAAGGATGCGGAAAATTGGTCTGGGGTTTATAATGCGGAAACCCTCTGAGTCGTCCGCCTTGGGATTTCAATTGCCCCTTGTGGATATACAAGGGTGTCGCCATCTGGGTGTGTGCAGATTCTGTCAAGATGCTGGCGATGTTGTGATAATTCCCAATCCAATGGAAGCCGAGGTGACTCCACGCTGGAAATTGTGCGGCATTCAGGACACCTGTCTTCCCCGCTTCTTCCAGTCTGTATGCCATGTGTGCCCCGTACCAACTCATTTCCCGCCAAACGAGCGGGTCGGCGTGGGGGTGAATCGGTTCACAATACGGAGCGACGTACAGGCGTGCCCCGTAACTCCCCATCTCGTGGTGGTCTTGGAAGACTTGTGGGTGCCACTCCTGAAACAGAATTCGTGCGACGTATTGCGATTCGACCAGATTCAACATAAAAGCGTCACGGTTGTTGTCGTGCCCGGCATATTTATGATATAGCCACGGCAGCGCACAGCCCTCGTATTCGGTATCGAGATATTTGTTGTACCACTCTGTTGTCATCATCAACCCGTCTGGGTTCAGGCAGGGAAACATCAGGAAAATCACGTTATCGAGAATACGTTGGGTTTCCGTATCCGTTCGGGTTATCAAATCGTAGGTAAGTTCCGAAGCCATCTGCGTGCTTCCGATCTCCGTGGCGTGAATGCCCATTGACTGACAGATCACGACCTTTCCCTCGCTGATCAAGGACTTCACGGCATCCTCCGAGAGTCCGCGGGCACCACTTATTTGGGCGTTGACCGCTTGGAGACGCGCTAAATTCGCCAGATTTTGCGGCGATGAGATGAAAGCCAACAGAAACGGGTTCCCCTCTGTGGACGGACCCATATCAATGACTCGCAGGCAGTCGCTCTCCTGCTCTAACAGTTGCAAGTACGCAACGATCTCGTCCCAAGGGGCGATCTTACGGTCAGAACCGAGTTGGAATCCAAAGAATGCTTCGGGGGCAGTCACTTGATTATTCATCAGGTCTCCTTTTTCGATGATTGGTGCTTGAGAATGCCGGTACCCTGATTGAACAGAAATTCCTAACAGGATAAGGTCATTTAGTTTTAAGTTTTTGCCTGAAGAAACCCCCTAAATCCCCTTATCAGGGGGACTTTCCACGCGCTTTCAATAGGTTTGTTGAAGTTAAAAGCAGGTTGCTTTCCAGTTCTCGCACAACTCGCAAAGCGAGGAACAGAATATTACTTTCGTATCAACATTTTGCGCGTGGCAGAGAAATCCCCTGCGGTGAGCGCGTAGAAATACACACCAGACGCCACAGGTTCACCGACTTCATTCCGACCGTCCCAGTATGCCGCACGGCTTCTACTTTGATACACACCCGCGGCTTGATGTCCGAGTGCCAACACCCGCACCAATCTGCCATTGACAGCATAGATGTGCACTGAGACTTCCGTAGGTGCAGCGAGTTGATAAGGGATCCAGGTTTCCGGATTGAACGGGTTGGGATAGTTGGCAAGTAACGTTGTCGTCTCGGGTGGGGGTACGACCCTGAAAGCCGCCATTGGAGCGGCTGGAAACGGCTTGAGTGGCAGTTCTACAGTGATCGCCGATGGGGTTGCTCCCTCAGAGACGATATTCAGGATGTTTCCACCATCGAGATTTGCACAGCGAATCCCACCCGTTTCTGCCCAATAGAGTTTGTTGCCGACGCCATCGACAGCGATCCCCTCTGGAGACGCCAAGCCTGTAATGAGGTTGGGCTGAAAATCGGAACCATCCACGTTGAGACGCTGGACCTTTCCCCAAACGTTGGTTAAATAAAGTCTTGCGTGTGCGGTATCCAGCGCAAGACCCCGAGGCAGACTCGTTAAAGACTTCACGAGTTCGACGTTTGAACCATCGAGATGGGCGCGTTGGATCTTACCGGTCACAGGACTTGTTTGCTCCGTCCAATAGAGTTTGTTGCCGACGCCATCAACAACGAGACTTTGGGGGGATGCCAAGCCTGTAATGAGGTTGGGCTGAAAATCGGAACCATCCACGTTGAGACGCTGGACCTTTCCCCAAGCGTTGGTTACGTAAATCTTACCCGCTGTGGTGTCAAGGGCGATCCCGTGAGGGACGCTTGTTAGGTTTTTCAGGAGTTGTACACCTCTACCATCGAGAGTGGCGCGTTGGATCTTACCGGTCGCAGGACCTGTCTGTTGCGTCCAATAGAGTGTATTGTTAGCGACATCCACGGCAAGACTTGTCGCATTCTGGACACCTGGGACGAGGGGTTCAATGTTACTTCCGACAGCACGATGGAGGGTACCATCGATTTTATCAACCCAATACACAGGCGGTCCCGTCGCATGAGCGGTAAACGTTACCGATGCCTGCATTCCTGCCGCATTGACCCTGACAGTGTGTATGCCGGGGGTTCGCCCTAACGTCAGGATCGTCCGTGCCCTGCCGTTGGCATCGGTTGTCGTTGTCGTCGGGCTCAGGCGTGCGTCGCCTGTCGTGAGAGCAAAGGAGACAGACACACCCCGCATCGGGGCACCAAGCGCATCCACGGCTTCAACGACCAAAGGTTTGCGTAAGACTTCTCCGGCAGTGCCTTGCTGGGTATCCCCCGATATTTTCAGCAGTGCCGGGTGGCTGCGATCGTCAAACTTGACCTGAGTCCCGTTCGTCTGCAGCACCGGGATATATGTGTGGATGGAGGCATAACTCAGTGGATTCTCTCTGAGATCCACGAATTGGAGGCGTCTGAGTTCCACCAATGCCGAGACATCGCTGATAGCGTTGTTTGAAAGGTTTAATGATTTGAGTTGTGTGAGGTTTGCCAGTGGGGATAGATCGCTGATGGCGTTGTCCCAAAGCCGTAACGATTCGAGTTGTGTGAGATTTGCCAGTGGGGATAGATCGCTGATGGCGTTGCGTCCAAGTCCCAAGTCTCTCAGGTGCGTCAGTGTCGCCAACGCCGATAGATCGTCGATGCCGTTGATATCAAGAGACAGGTATCTGAGGTATGTCAGGCGTGCCAGTGGGGATAGATCGGGGATACTGCGAGCGTCAAGAAACAAATTTTTCAGTCGTGTCAACTCCGCAAGTATAGAGAGATCGCTGAGATCTGCTACCCCTGGATAGTTGAGACTCAGACGCGTTAACTCTCGGAGCGTGTGCGTTGTGATCGAATCGCCAACTTCTTCTCGGACGGCTGCGGCTAAAATCGGATCTGAGATAGAGACGGCTTTCGGCGGAGGTAGTAAGGCACCGACATCAATCGCAAAGAACTTACTCCATGAGATATTTCCATATGTATCGATGATCTGCAGTCGTACCGCTTCATTTCTGCGGAACCATTGATTCGTAACGAACTCAACAGGGGTGCTTCTGCTTCCGTTTAACGCCTGACAATCCATAATACCGCCGATATCCGATCCTGCGGTATGTTCTTCTCGGGCATGTAACTGTGCTTGATGAAGTCCATTGGGATTGCTCACATTAAAGCGAAGGCGAAGGGTGTCGGGCGCAAAGGCAAGACTTGATGACAGCATCTTAACCGTTGTGATGCCTTTTTTGGGCCCGGCGGTGTCGTTGGGGTTAAAAGCGGGATGGACATCCAACCATTCCGCAGCACAGAAAGAGGTAATGATTCGGTCCAAAACGCCATGAGATGCAATCCATTTCCCTGTTTCCCGGTTGTCATGCGCTAAGTGAAAGGTATGCCCGAGTTCATGGGCAGCGGTCGCAATGTCAAAACAGCTACCAGAGGCAGGTATCAGTGCTAAGCCGCCAGTATCTCTGTAAGGACTCGCCTGACCACACGAAGCGAAACCGATGAGTTCGGTGCTAACATCCAAGGCAATCAGATAGATCGTCTGTAGCGAGTCAAGTGCTTCTTTAACATCATCTAAGACGGACCATGGCGACTTACGATAATGTGCATCCTTGAACCTCCCCCGAATACGATGCACAACCGCACGCCCCGACCCATCGGTCGCCACCTGAAAGGTTTTTCTCTCGAACCCGTGCGCTTGCATCTGATCGGCGTAGAACGCTTGCACGTCCTTTATCAACTTATCCATCTTCACATCTATGTCCGACTGGGGATGACGGTCTCTTGGAAAGACGTAGAGAAGCCGCACGATGGGTCTGGCATTCGCAGGCGGTTGGGCATCTGCAGTGGATAAAAACGTCACACCGAAACATATCGCCACCCAGAAGTTTTTCATTGGCATCGATCTCCTTTTACGCTCGAATCAGAAGTTATCTGCA
>JAPOOP010000126.1 GCA_026713385.1 Candidatus Poribacteria bacterium
CCTCGTTGCGAAGGCGACCCCACTACCGATGGAGTTGAAGGCTGGAGAAGTGGTCTTACTCCACAATTGGATGCTGCACAGTTCTGGGACGAACGATACGGATATTCCGCGGCGCGCCTTCAGTGTCTGCTACATGCATGGTGAGACGAAGTCACATCACGGACATGCCTTTACCCGGGTGTTCGGCGATGGTGCGATCAGTATTGATGATTTATCGAAGTTTAAGTATGAAAGCCCCATAGTTTAAAAAAGGAGAAACAGAATGGCGAAGATTCGACTTGCCATGATTGGATGTGGCGGCAACTCATCAGGCCACGCCAGACGCATGAATGCTAAGCCCGACGTGCAAATCGTCGGCACTTGCGATGTGAACACTGACATCGCTAACGGTTATATCGACCGAAACTTGCCTGATCTGCGTCCACGTCCCGGTGCTTATGACGACATCAGCAAATTGCTCGCAGAAACGACACCGGACGCAGTGGTCATCTCTACACCACACACGCTCCATTTTGAACACGGCATGCAGGCACTTGAAGCGGGATGCCATGTTTTGATGGAAAAGCCGATGGTTACGTCTTCCAGAGATGCCTATACCATCGCAGAGAAGGCGGAAGAGACCGGATTAACGCTTACGATCGGCTACAATACCCCGTGCACACCCAATTTCTATTATACCCGAGAGATCATCCGCAGCGGGGAATTCGGCAAGTTGGAATTGGTCATTGGCTATATTACACAAGGCTGGAAAGGCGGCACAACGGGAACGTGGCGGCAGAACCCGAAACTTTCTGGTGGTGGACAGGCTTACGATAGTGGAGCGCATCTCCTAAACAGTCTCTGTTGGGCAGTCGAGTCGAAAGTCGCTGAAGTCTATGCCTATACGGACAACCAAGATCGAGACGTTGACATCAATTCCTCGATTAATGTCAAGTTTGAAAGTGGTGTTCTCGCAGCGATGGCGGTGAGTGGCAATTGCCCAAGCCCCGGTGGTACGCACATGGCGTTGGTGTTTGAGAACGGTAGAATTGAAGTTGATGGCTGGAGTGGCGGTTGGATTCGCGTCTGGAAAGGTAATGAAGCATTGGATCCACCTCCGATTACAGATGACATGTCTGCTGGTTCGCCTGATGATAACTTCATTGACACTATCTTGGGTAGAGCGGAACCCCGTACCAATCCAATGAACGGGATCATCCAATCCGAACTGATGGATCTCATCTATGAATCTGCGGAAACGGGAGTTCCCGCGCGTCCTGAACGCTAAGACTATAAGCGCGGTTGGAAAACCGCGCTTGCTACACTTTGATTGAGAGGAGGCACTTAAAATGGAATTAACCCTCAAATTAACAACTGAACAGATTATTGATTTTATTCAACAGATTCCGCCGGAAGAGAAAGTTGCGGTCCTCACTACACTCGCAGAACAGGCACATGCCGAACATGACCAACAGATAAAGTATGGTGAAGCAAAAGTCCGCAAGATTTGCGCAGCGCGAGAGTTAGATTGGGATGCTATGACCGAAGAGGAACGTATAGATTTTATTGATGATCTTGTCCATGAGGACAGGGAATGCAACCAATAGTTGTTTACGATACAAATATCTTGATATCCGGTATGGTTTGGGGCGGAGTTCCTTATGACTGTATAGAACTCGCGATGACAGGCGGGGCGGTTCCAGCTTAAAGAGAAACGCCTTAGAGTGATGCGGCTAATGTCGCCCCTTCAGGACGCGGTGCCACCGGTCGGATAGGCATCTTCTGATAGGAACGATATGCAAGTTCTGCTAAATGCGGGGTCTCCATTCGGATGTGTCCTTCCGCCCGCGAGTGCATAAGCGCATCAAGAACACCCGTCACGAGTAACGTCCGTTCCACAGGATACTGCGGTTCCCCTGTCACAAACATCTCTTCGATATTCAGACTCAAATAACTGAAATGGGCATGCGGCGGTCCGTTCTGTAGGTAAAATTCCGTCGCGTAGTGGGTATCGCCCGCCTTCGCCGCATAAGCGAAGTCAGAAACATAACCGGTCAGCATTAGCACAGCAGAACGGAACCCGTCCCGATGTTCCAGCAAAAACGCCGTTGGATTTGGGCAGCCTTCTATAAAGGTGGTATCTGGACGATTTTCAATCTGCGCACACGCCTTCTCTGCCAAGTCGAGAGACCACTTTCCAGACTCACCTGCCTCCCAAACTGCATCACCTTCCAGACACTGGATCGCCACTATTCCGGACTCACCACCTTGTCGACGCTCAATCATACATTGCAGCGTCTCAAGCGAATGAAAACCGTACGACTCTACACCGGCATAGCCGATACCGATAGCCGATTCCAGTTCTGTGTCGAGCGGATGTTCTAAAAAGGGTTTCCGCCAACTTAGAGGGAGCGAAGAACCCGCCATAAACGGCACATCGAGGGTATTTGCACGATTATACATCCAAATTGCGTCGTCCCAATTGTAGGAGAGGTGTTTATCGTTGAACACAGGCACCGATCTACCACTCGATGCAAAGACCCCGCAAATCTGTTCAAACATGTAACGGCGCGGATACATGTGCTGTCCGATTTCGTTATACGGGTAGTCGCCGTGTTCCCCGATCAATATCACACCATCAACAGATAGTTCATTCCCACCGAGTGTCAATGCTTGTCGAATACTTGGGTAGATAGGAACGTTGTGTTCGGATGCTAAACCGACCCCGATGTCCCGATCATCTACC
>JAPOOP010000125.1 GCA_026713385.1 Candidatus Poribacteria bacterium
AGGTGATTGACAAAGTCTTCCACAAGCCCTGTATGTGTGTAAGGAAACGGGGTCTGATTCATTGCAATCTGCTCATCCGATTTTTCCAACGTCAGGTTCCCGCTATTTAACGGCGAACACCTTAAAGCCCCTTCCGTACCGTAGACTTCAACGTCGTCGATCGAAACACCGACGTTCCAGTTGACGTTCGCAACGGCATGCGCACCACTCTGAAAACGGAGCGTAAACGCCGTGGAATCATCGACCGCAATATCCAGATGCACCGTCTCCGCATAGCCTTGGACAGATTCAACCGCTCCCATCAGATACTGAAGGAGCGAGATACGGTGGCTACCGAGATCCATCAGCACCCCACCACCGCTAATTTTCGGATCCACTCGCCACTTATGCAGGTCGTGCCGATTCGGATCATAGAAACCTGTGTGATTGATCCGCGCCAGCACCACGTCCCCGATAGCACCCTCATCCATCAACGCCTTCATCTTCACGATATTCGGATAGAAATTGCGGTAATAGGCGAGCATCAAGGTAACGCCCGCATCGTGGCAAGCGTCCACCATCCGTTGGCATTCTTCAACCGTCATCGCCATCGGTTTCTCACAGAGGACGTGTTTGCCCGCCGCTGCCACACGGAGCGTCTGTTCACAGTGAAGGTAGGGGTGTGTTGCGATGTAAATCGCGTTGAGGTCGTCATCTGCCAGAAGATCGTCTATATCGGTATAGAATCGTTTCGCGCCGTGTCTCTCCGCAAAGGTTTCCGCTTTGGTGCCGTCCCGTCGCATCACAGCGATGAGTTCCGAGTCATCGACGCTGTAAAGGGGCGGTCCGCCCTTATATTCAGCGACATCTCCACAACCGAGTATTCCCCATCTGAGCGTTGCCATGTAAGCTATTCCTCATCGTTGGTGAAAGGTAGTAACTGGAAGCGGCCTGTAAATACGCGCTACGATACCTCAAAAACAGTGTGGGTTAGCGCGAGTCGTTGCCATTCGTCGTTACGATTAAGCCTAAAGTTTGCCAAAATGCCTCCAGGCTGGGAGTTTGTAGTGCCTCACGGCGCAACTGTCTGAGACGTTGCACATCGTCGACGTACTCAAGCGTTGATGCCACGGCTCGCAAGTTGAGGGCATTGAAACGGACCTCTAGGTTTTCAAGGATACCCTCAATAAGAATTTCTCGTGTACCTTGTTCAATACCTTGTTCAATACCTTGTTCAATACCTTGTTCAATACCTTTCTGCAGAAAATGTTGGATAACCGATGATTCTTGCATGACCGTCTCCATTATTGTCTCACGAATAGTTGAATAATCAAATACTAACCCGCCCAAAATCGCTAAATCTGCCAAATAATCTGCTTTTGCTATGTTATCCTGTGGTAAGGAGTCAGCGACCTCAACGCATTGCCGGATCCACTCCTCAGGTTCCATATTTTTAGGTGGCTTCATCAATGGCACAAAAGGTATCAAGCCCTTTACACCCGCCTCCAGAAACGGCAAACCTTCTAAATCATACAAGCGGATCACCTTGTATCGGATGCGAATCTCATAGTCAGACATCCCTTGAACATATTCACCAGGGTCGGTTCGTCCTGCCCGTGGGTGCAGGTAGATGACGTGTGAATAAATCGGCAGCTGAAAGGACTCAATCCCCCTGCCAACATAACCTGCCATACGATACGGCATCAGTATCTCTCTGCTGTCGTGCGTCTGCATTTCCAAATGCACAATGGCTTCTTCGCCGTGGACGTTCGCGCGTATAAAACTATCCACACGATTGGATTTGACAGTGGGCTGCTCGGTTTCAAGCACTTCGATCACCTCTGCCTCCGGGATGCCGAGGCTAAACCTTAACCAGTCTTCGGGGTTCTGGTGAATCAGTACTTTTGAAACGGTATCATATTGCCGCCTGTTAGATGCCGAATGATCTGGTCTTTGTGCCATATCAGATGCACTTATTGGAGGTAAAAGTTCGTGCCAGTTCCTTTCTCATTGATAGTGAATTGTTAAAGTTTAACACACATTGGCAGCGGGTGTCAAACAATTTTAGCGTTGAACATCGGAGGGAAATTTGTTAGGATAATGTGTAACAAAAAACAGGAGGATGGACGATGGCAACAGATTCGATACTTAAGGAAATCGCCCCTTTTTTTATTGTGGATAACCTTGCGACGTCAATCGACTTTTACAATCAGAAACTCGGTTTCGAGACAGATATTCTCGTCCCAGAAGAAGATCCGTTTTTTGGAATCGTGAGTCGAGATAACGTGCGGATTCTTCTCAAACATATCACCGAAGATATACATCCAGTCCCAAACCACACCCGACACGAGTGGGCGAGATGGGACGCGTTCATCTTGGTTCCCGATCCTGA
>JAPOOP010000124.1 GCA_026713385.1 Candidatus Poribacteria bacterium
AATTGGTGTTTCAGTGCAAGGACGGTTTCCCAAAGAACGTATCGTTTGTCGGATTATTTCGAGGACATCTTGGATATGCCCACAGGTTTCAAATGAAAAATTAATTTCACCAGAGACAGGATACCTTGATCGGAGTCGGTCCACAGATTCAGCAAGAGTTGTCCCGTTTGTACTGAGGTATTCAAGCACAAGCAAGAATGGAATCATGCCGTTATCGGCATAGAAATTGTCTCGGAAGTAGTAATGCCCGCTCGCCTCCCCAGCAAAAAGCGCGTTCGTCTCACGCATGTAGGTTTTGATAAACGAATGGCCGCATCGACTGAGAAGGACTATGCCATTTGCCCTAATAACGGTATCTTCTACTGCCCAGATAGCCCGCGGATCAAAGATCACAATACCATTTCCTTTTTCCTCCAGGAGTTTTTCAGCAAGCAGTGCTGTGATATAGCAACCTTCAATGAATTCTCCATTTTCATCGAAGAAAAAGCATCTGTCGGCATCCGCATCCCACGCAACTCCCAAATCCGCTCCTCTCTGTCTAACCACTTTGGTCGTCAATTCCCGATTTTCCGGCCTTAAGGGATCCGGACGTTGTGCCGGAATTTGAGAGAACGTTCCGTCGGGTTCAGTGAATAGCCGGTCGCAAATCCGGATCGGTGTCCGTGCTAATAAGCGTTCGGCGATCTGACCGGCAAGTCCACCATTCGCATTAATAACAATCCGTTTTCTGAACAATCCCTGCAAATCCACAAACGAGCGAAGGTGCGTGAGGTATGCCTCCAGAAACTGGGTGGACTGCAGGCACCCGCGACAAGACACCTTCTGCTTTTCAAATAGAATATCACTCCCAATAGCATCGCGGAGATCATAGAAACCGGTTTCCGATGAAATTGGGGTTGCATGCCGACCAACCAGTTTCATACCGTTATATGCAGCAGGATTGTGAGATGCCGAGATGATAATGCCACCATCTGTCTGGTAGTGCGCCACAGCGAAATAGAGCATATCGGTCGAGATTTGACCCAGATTGAGGACATCAACACCGGAATCCATGAGTCCTTCGGCGATCTGCTGCCACAACTGCGGTGAACTCTCACGGACATCGTGACCTACCGCAACGGTTTTTGGTCGAAAGTGAACCGCGAAGGCGCGGGCAATTCGGTAAAAATCGTTAGGCACAAAGTCAACACCGAAAATGCCGCGGATATCATACGCTCGGAAAATATCACGGTTCATCAGAAACCCCATTTTGAAAATGCTGTTCTTTTTTTACGTTTAGGATGGCACGCATGCACTATTTGAGGATATACAAGTTCCCCCTGAATTCCGCTTTGTACACCAAACTACGCACTCTTCTCCTTCATCACAAACCAGAGTGCAATTGTCGCTGGCACTAACAGGAGAAGTAAACATTATTTGAGTCAGCAAGAAACTCCCAATTCCCACAGTTAACACCAGCGGTGCCTTAACCCCAGTTTTGCCTTCCTCAGATTGCAAAAATGTATGAATTCTACGACGTAAATTTTTCTTCATTGGGTTCACCTCCTTTCTCTCATCGGTAATTCTTATCAGCACTTTCATTTCTGGAATAAGCAGCTTCCATAACGGAACGAATCTTTTAAAAATGCTTGAAAACAAATACAACCTTAGCATCTCTAACATTTTGAATAAGATCGCTGCTAAAGTGTTTTTAAGGTAATTATAGTGAATCCTAAAAATAAAGAGACACTTTCATCCCCCGGTAGGTTCGGTTTCCTAACCGAACCGGCACAGGATGTCCTATTAATTCTAAACTTTACTATAAATCTAAAACATTATTTCTTTTTCATCTTTGCCCATGTTGTGGTTAGCAACTGCGGTTGTGGTGAAACCGGCAACGCATACGCCGGATCAAACCAATCTCCCAGACTGTTCCAGACCGTCATATCCGTCAGCTGCGTAGGAAGTCCCCCGACTACTGACATTTTGAAAATATGCACGTGTTTGAACTCTCTATCTGGACGCTGATAAATGAGTTCATCCCCTGCTGGAGACCACACTGGACGGTTAACCGGCGGTCCTGCTTCGTTAATCCGTTGATGAAGTCCCGTTCCATCTCGATTTACAATATAGAGAGCTTCCTTATTAACGTTCTCGATCTTAGGTTCAACGCGCATCCATGTGAACGCGAGTTTGTTGCCATCAGGTGACCACGCCGGATGGCGCAGCCAGGCTGGCGCATCAGGCGGAAAAAAGAATTTTGCGCGGCTCGTCTGAACATTGAGAAGTGTAATGTATCGAGGATGCTTCAAACTACGATTGATAAAGGCGATCTCCTTTCCATCGGGAGACCAAACGGGCGTGGTACCAATTATGACGCGATCCTCCCTTTTCCCATCTACTGGCGCGATATAAAGGGAGGGCACACCGAGTTTTGAGCGGACGTAGGCAATCTGTTTTCCATCAGGCGACCATGTCGGTGTGAATCTCTCTTGGGATTTTGGAAAAACACGTCTTACATCTGAACCATCTGCGTTCATCAGATACAGGTCGTAACTAAATGAAGTTCTATCTCGGTCTGAACAGAAAAGAATCTGTTCGCCGGTAGGTGAGAAGACAGGCAGCACATCATCTGCGGGATGATTGGTGAGGTTGACGACTCCTTGCCCATCAGTATCCATGAGATAGATGTCCCGATTCTCAAGCAGTTCGCGGTTTCCCGAGTAGACGATTTTAGGAGTGGCAGGTGCTACTTTTGCGAATGCTGGAGACCCGATTAAGCAGAATATGGGTGCGCTCAGCAGATAGCAGAGAAAGGAAATTTTAACTTTCATGTGGCATCCCTCTGAATGTTGTATATCAAGGATCTATGAGTAAGTACGTTAGCACCCACTCATAGATCCTCCTAAGAACACCTTAGTGTTTTACGCAACTACCAACCATATGGCAGTGGTAACCTGGAGGGCACGGTCGCTGTTCATCACATGGCCACGCCTGAGCATCTGGTGTTCCGACGATAGTCTGCGCAAGCAAGACACTACCAGTCGCAATACCAAGCGTTAAAGGTCCTTTAGCACTAACACGCCCTTCTTCAGATGCAATAAAATCACGGATTTTACCGCGAAGGTTATTTTTCATCTCGATTTTCTCCTTTCTGCCGGTGCTTCTGTTCCGGCAAGATTGATTTCCCAATGCTTGTTGGGAGACCCATTTCCAGGACGAATACTATCGCTGCGGGAGTGAAGCCCTCCCCCTGGGCATGCTTTCTAATGGTTTTTCAAAAGGCTTATCAGCCTTGTGGGTTGTTTGAAGGGTGTTTATCCAATTCGTGTTTTGTAATTACTGGCATGGCGTTCCACTTGCCCGCAAAAGTTGATTCGCTCGGAATTTGTGATTATCGACGAAAATCGTTGGGGAGGCTCTAACACCGAGCTCCGCGGCGCGTCTGATGTTTTCCCGGAAGAGTTGTTCTGCTTCCGGACTGTCAAACAGTGCCTGAATCTTCGCCACATCGATACCGAGTTTCTCTGCACAGTCCTCCCAACTCTTGTCCAATTTCTTGCCCCGACACAAAATGTAGTCCAGATACTGCTCAGGATACTCTTTCGATATGAGGAGCTGTCGGATGTTTTCTGCCACTTCGGGATAACCATGCAGACTCGTAAACGGTGTTATATCCTGCGCCGAAGGTGCCTCCTTCTCCTGCGCAATAAACTGGAGTTTGAAGTCGATTTTATCGCCAAATTCCTTCACGATCGGAATAATCTTCTCTTCCGCCTGCACTCCGTATGGACAATAACTCATCACAAACAGTTCCAGTGTGGGTGTCCCCATCCGTGCGATACGGGACGCTAAGAGCTCCTCTAAGTTCATCGGTGATTGGCTATGATCCACGTCCTTGGTATGTAGTGCCACTACCTCAGCGAACCCCGGAGAATGTTTCGTATCGTGGCATTGCAGACACAGCGATGTATCCGCACCGCTGCGGATGTTATTCTTTTTCGGGTTGCCGACGTGCTGCTTGCCGGGACCGTGGCACGTCTCACACTGCACCCCTTTGAGCGTCGAGTCCTGATCTCCTATCTGAAACCCCGTTGAGTAGCCGAGTCCAGTGGTATGGCAGGAGACACAATCTGCATCAAAATAGCGTTCCTTTTTCAAAAGGGTTTCAAAGGCGAAAGCGTGACGCGTCGCCGACCATTGGAGGTATTCTTGTTCGTGGCACTTCTGACATGCTGTCGCTGAGGCGTATCCATTTTGTTTATCTTGTTCCAAATGTTGCTCAGCAAAAAGAGGCGTGATGTCAGACGATTGTGAGACTTCATGGTAAAAATCAGTTAGCAGTTGACGCGCGGATTCAGATTCCTCTACATCGCCTGTCAATGCCAATTGTGTCGCGTAATGGCGTGTGAGTTCTCCTTCTGAACCTATCCAAAGTGCTAAAAATCCTAACGTTTTGCCTTCAGGTGTGGAACCAACGTATAGCGTTCTACTCTCAGATTCCATTGTTTCGATTTCATCGGGTTGAATCACGACATCAATGTGCTTCGACGCTTCAACATTGCCCAAAGCCACAACAACATCTGCTTGTGAGACTGCTTGCTTTTGGATTACATCAGCGACAAAAGCAATTGTATGCTGTCCAATGTTTTTGATGGCGACGGGTTGTGTGAAGTCGTTTTTCGTGGAAACTAAGAATGGGAATGTAGCGACGGCACGTTGTTGCCTTAGATATGCATCTCCATAGGAAAGATCGGTTTGGCTCAGGGCGGCTGCGTCGTATCCCATCGCGGACATTGCCTTGAGATTGACCTTGCACCGCTTTGTGTCTATCTCTTCTTTCCCATCAAAGATGTTGCCGGCATCGACCAAGAGCGTTGGGAATCCGCCCTTCCGAATCTGTTCCACAATGTAAGCGCGCCTCGGGAGTCCACCTGACTGCTCTTGATAACACCCGCACGGCTCCAGATGGCTTTGAGTACCACCGGTATATAAGATAACG
>JAPOOP010000123.1 GCA_026713385.1 Candidatus Poribacteria bacterium
GCTGACGCTTGGGAGATTGGGCGCAACGCTAAAACAATGCGTCGGTTCTGATGGATACGCTGGCGTACTAAACCTGTGTCCACTACGGCGGTGATACCGGGAAGCGTAATTGATGTCTCAGCGACGTTGGTTGCGAGAATGACGCGGCGGCGTTGGGAGTGTGTCTCAAACGCTATGTCCTGTGCGTCAGAGGGTAGGTCTCCGTGTAATGGAACAATCTCGATGTTTTGGATTTTGCGAAGGGCATCGTGGCATTCATTGATTTCACCTTTGCCGGGCAGGAAAACCAAGACATTTCCGATGGTCTCTTTGAGGGCGCGACGAACGCCTTTTTCAAGACGTTCCACTAAATCACGGGATGTTGGGACAACTGTCCCCCCAAGATATCGCACCTCAACAGGATAGACGCGTCCCTCCGCCCGTAGCACACGCCCACCGATAAACTGCGCGAGGTGCTGCGCGGCGATCGTGGCGGACATGATAACGAGCCTCGCATCGCGCCGTTTTTTTCGGCATATCGCGAGAAAGAGGTCTGCCTCCACGCCGCGTTCGTGGAATTCGTCCAAGATGATGGTCCCGTATTGATCCAATTCCGATCCTGCAGCATACCGCAGGGCAATACCGGGCGTGACAAAACGGATGCGGGTTAAAGCGTCGGAACCGACATCTTCAAAGCGGACAGTATAACCGACGGAATGCCCTAACGGTTCGCCGTGCTGTTTTGCCACCCACCGTGCCAGCGAACGGCATGCGACCCGTCTTGGTTCGACAACAAGCACCGGTTTATCTGATAGCGCGGCACACCACGACGGGATTTGTGTCGATTTTCCACTACCGGTCGGTGCCACAATCACCAAAGGACTTGCTGCGATTGCATTCTGGAAGGTCTCTTTTAATTCTGTAATTGGAAGATTCATTTCGCTCATGACAGGTATTATAGCGGATAGCCGATTCGGTATCAAGCATGGTTATCAGTTATCGGTGGTCAGAAGGCGAGAGAACACCCAAGCAAAAACACCTCGCCAGCAGGGAATGGTTAGAAAGCGTCGGGAATCGGAGTTCCCTCCTACAGAAGAATTGAGGCACTGAACTTGCCGCAAACGTCCTTGACTTTTCTGGGTCTTTCTGATATTATAACTCCATATTAATCAACAGACATTTTGAAGGTAAATAAATTATGTTGCAGAAGAAACGCATAAAAAACACACAGGTAAAAAAACAGAATGTTTACAGACTATTTACACTGATCGCGTTCGCTGTCCTGCTTGCTTACCAACACGTTGCCTATAGCCAGCAATACATCATTGTGGACAGCGAAAACGGCGATAGACTCAGTGGCATTTGGCGTGGGGGTACCGACACCCACTTTGAAATCGAGTATAACGGACAGGTTTTACAACTCCCATTGGCAGGCCACAGCCTCAAGTTTACATCAGATTTGGTATATGTTCCGGATCGAACGGCTGAAAAGTATTTTCGCAATGGACTTACACTCTTAGAGTTAGGGCTTCCTGAAAAAGCACAACAACGATTTGAAGCCGCTATTGAAGAATTCCCGAAATATCCCGATGCGCATTACCAACTCGGATTACTTTACAGAACAAATGGAGACAATGCAAACGCATTGGAACGATTTCGTTCCGTAGCCATCCTTGATGCTCCGAGTTTCGACCTTGTGCCACTCCTTCATGAACTCGGGGATATTGCCCTTGCGAACGAAACTTACGATGTCGCAGCGGATAACTACCAACTGATTCTCACCTATTATCCAGATCACCCCGATGTACCAGGGTTAAAATATATCACGGGCTTCCTACTCGTCGAACAATTGGATGACCCAAGTACCGGATTATTCCTTCTCGAAACTGCAGTCAAAGATTATCCGGACATGGCATCACATGAAAAAGCACTCTTTCTGATTGGAAAACTACAAGCAGATATGGACCAGTTGGAAAATGCCCTCCACACCTTAGACAGATTTGTTACCCATTATTCAGAGAGTGAGTGGATTTATGACGCACACCTCATCCGTGCAGCGACCAACTTAAAATTGGGTAGACTGGAAGCAGCGGCGAATGAAGCGATTCACGTCAGCGAGATTAGCGCAGATGCGGCGATAAAGGAACAAGCAAAAAAGATTCTGGATCAGACGAAATGGACAGTTTACACCCAGACAAGCGGACTCCCCGATAACCACATCCAAGCAATGACGACCGATGGCACACGGCTATGGATCGGTACGCCAAAAGGGGTAATGTTATTCGAGACTGCATTTGACAAATGGATTGGGTTTGATGTTGTTGCCCAACTTATTAACACTGCCTTGGAAAACGTGCCAGATGTTACAGCCATTGCAGCAAACTCGCAAGAAGTGTGGGTCGGGACGCGTTCCCAGGGTGTGATTCACTATAGCCAACTGACAGGCGACATTCAAAATTACTCCCCAGCTGATGGCTTTCCTGCTTGGATTAAGGACATTAAGATGGATGAAGCAGAGATTTGGTTCGCCACGGATACCGGAATCATACGTAAAATTCGCTGGAACGTTGATCCCCCTCTTCTGTACAATACCCAGACCAGTTTCATCACCGCAGACAACATCGAAACCTTGCTACTAACACCTCAAACGGTTTGGGGAGCCTCAGCAGAAGGAGATATCGTCATGTTCGACAGGGAGAAAGAGGAGTGGGATTCCTATCGCTCTACGGAAATCCGCGAGGGCATGAAGGTGGTGGGACTTGATATTGCAGAAGAGCAGTTGCTCTTTACGTGGTTCAATCCCGATGAAAAATCCAACGGTTATTTTCGAGCAGACCTGGACGGCGGGAATGGAAAATCGACAACCTTGGACACAGGTATAGAAAATGAAGACGATTTAAGGAACATTTACATCAGAGGTGCTCTGGACACTTCACCGATAAGTAAAAAAGAACCTGAGGTAGAAGAAATACCGGATCCGACATTGTCCGAATTTTTACCAGAGACAGAAGGATTCGGAATAGAACCGGAAATAGAAGGATTAGAAACTGAACCCTCTTCTCCGACACCACAAATCCCGTTGGTCCTGTGGATAGCGACGAACAAAGATCTGTACACACATCACACTCGCTCTGCGGATGTATGGGAGTACACAACGACACCTCAGATACTCACGGGTGAATTGATAGTAGAGTCTCTCGTCGTGGTAAACAATAGAGTCTGGTTAGCGACCTCTAACGGTTTAGCAACTATGAACGCCCAGTGAAATTTGTTCGCGAACGTCTAAGCACGTAAAAAACACAGAAAACGAGATGTCAGCAATCAGCAAAGAGGCGGTAGACAGTCCTAACATCTCTTGTGTAAGTATAGAAAACGCCGCTTGCCTTAACCGCAAGGTAAATTAAAAAATGCAACCGACATGCACCAAACTTATTACACGCTGGGCAGATACTGAGCCTATCCAGATCGAAGACGAGTTGGTTGTTGAGGAACCGCTTGAGATTCGAGTTGGACAACAGAGTTTGATCGTTGTGATGCGGACCCCCGGACATGATTTTGAACTCGCCGCAGGTTTTCTTTATACGGAAAACCTCATAACTTCTGGCGATGACATCGAAATTATTGCCTACTGTGATGAAGAAGATTCTGGGACGCAGTCTTCCAGTTTATCGTCATTGCAGAATATCGTCAACGTTCGTCTTACGGAGGAACTGGACCTTAATGCCGAATCAGGTTGGCAGCGGAATTTTCACGCAAACGCGAGTTGCGGACTCTGTGGCAAAATGACAATTGAGTCCGTCAGGCAGCAGGTGCAACCGTTGAATTCAGGGTTCCATGCGAATCAAGAGGTATTCTATAAACTCAATGATCGGTTAAGAAAAGCGCAATCGGTTTTTGAAAGAACAGGTGGACTCCACGCCGCTGGGTTATTCGATGAAAAGGGCGAACTCCTGATTATCAGAGAGGATATAGGCAGACACAACGCTGTTGATAAAGTCATCGGACACGCGTTACTGGCTGACTTAGTGCCGCTTGAGCAATATATTTTGATGGTAAGCGGACGCGCCAGTTTTGAAATCGTTCAGAAGGCACTCTTTGCGCGTATCCCGATTATCGTTGCTGTCTCCGCTGCCTCTACACTCGCTGTAGATCTTGCCAAAGAGGGGAACCTCACATTAATAGGTTTCATGCGGGGGCAGAGCATGGCGGTCTATAGTTGTCCAGAACGCATTTACCGTGAATAGCGAAAAAACGAAAAAGATAGTAGGTGCCTTTTTCTATCTTTTTGGGATGACGCGTCTCTATAAGAGTAAGCATAACTTAAAAGGAGTGAAACTCTCATGGTAGATTTCATTTTGAACAGCATCCAAAATTTCGTTAATTTGCTGTTTTTCGTAGCTATTGTTGGTACTTTGGTGGTCTCTTGGATATATGCCAGTCGGTTGAAGAAACAGTATGGTGCCGACTTTCCGTGGAGCAAAACAGCCTTTATCGTCGGGATTGAAGTCCTACTTTGGATCGGATTTACCATTTTCTGGGAAATCCTCAAAGCGTTCTGGGTGCCGATTGTCATTGTCGCTATTATAGTTATTGTGTTGATCTCGCGAAAGAAGCGGAGATATGTGTAAATAGAGTCAAGTGGTAGTGCTTTTTGAAAGCGCGCTATCCAAAAAGTGAACCTAAGGAGAACTAAATATGAGTCGGACAGGGAGAGCCGTCGTCGCGTGCGGCAAAGATTTTGAGATCCGTGAATATCCGGTCCCTGAACCTGAACCGAACACTCTGCTGCTCCGTCAGGAGTTAGCAGGTATCTGTGGAACCGACCTTCACAACTGGCAGAACGGCTTCCAAGAAGAAGTGTTACTCGGACATGAAAACGTCGGTATTATTGAAGTGATTGGTGAGGGTGTGGAAACCGATTATGTGGGTAAACCGGTTAAAGAGGGTGACAGGGTCATCTTCGCACCCGGAACAAACTATGGTGCGTACGGTTTCCAGTGGAACCCAGATGAGGCACCACATTTTCGCGGCGGGTTTGCGGATTATATGTATCTCAACTATCCGAACACTTGCTTTATGAAAACCGAGGCATCGCCTGAGGTCGCTGTGCTTACAGAGCCGTTTACTGTCGGTGTTCACGCCGCAATGCGCGGTGAAATAAAACTGGGTGACACGGTCGTTGTGCAGGGTTCGGGTGCTATTGGGCTTGTGACGCTTGCCTGTGCGAAATTGAGCGGTGCCGCAAAAGCGATTATGGTCGGCGGACCCGCCGGAAGATTGGAACTCGCGAAACGGCTTGGAGCCGACGTAACAATCAATATTGAGGAAGTTGCCTCTGTCGAGGAGCGAACGGAACTCGTGAAAGCGGAAACGCCCCGTAAAGAGGGGGCAGATGTCGTCTTTGAATGTGCTGGTTTTCTTCCGGCAACGCCAGAAGGTTTGGGTTACACGCGACGCAGCGGGACTTTTGTTGAAGTCGGTCACTTCGTTGACATGGGTTCAATCGACTTCAATATCAACCAATTGTTGATGCGCAAAAACCTTCGCGTTGAGGCTATTTGGGGAAGCAGTTATGAGCACTTTGTCCGCGGCTTACCACTCCTTGAGCAGAACGACTTGCCATTTGCCGACATGATTAGCCATCAACTACCGCTCTCCGAGGTCGGGGACGGATTTAAGGCACTTGACGGTGGCTATCGCATTAAAGGTGAAACGGCAATTAAAATCGCGGTTCGCGCTGATTTTTAAACTATTAAATATGAGCCGTGCCTCCGTTGTCGGCACGGATACAAAATTGGTTAAAAACCTGTTTGAAGTCTGAAAGGGTTTGTTAAGGATTGGAAGTCTACAAGGACAGATTCTTCAAGCGGGCACAAACTGCGTGCTGGTATAGCACGCTTTAGGAGGCATATTGATGGCAAAAACGTATCGCATTGGCTTCGCATCCCTTGTGCATGACCATGTCTGGGGTGAGCTCCGCCACTGGAAAGCGCATCCAAACGTTGAAATTGTCGCTGCAGGCGATGTCAACGCGGAATTACGCGCGCAGTTCAGCGCAGAAGTCGGTATTGAGAATGTCTATAACTCTTGGCAAGAAATGGTAGAGAAAGAGGAATTGGACATCATCCAAGCCGCATCGGAAAACAACGCTGGTGCCGACATTGTCGAAGCAGCAGCGGCGAAGGGTATCCACGTTGTATCCGAAAAGCCAATGGCGGCACGTCTCTCGCAAGCCGATCAGATGCTTGCTGCCGCTGAGAACGCTGGCATTCTATTGATGGTGAACTGGCCCACGGCATGGAGTCCACCGCTCAACACTGCAATGAACCTCATCAAAGATGGCGCGATTGGCGACATTTTCTATTTTAAGTGGCGTTCCGCACACAACGGACCGATGGAAATCGGATGCTCTCGCTACTTCTATGAGTGGCTCTACGATGAGGAGAAAAACGGGGCAGGTGCGTTGATGGATTACTGCTGTTATTGTGCTGATATGTGTGCCTACCTCCTCGGTTTGCCGCAACAGGTAACGGCGTTCCGCGGCACCTTCGTCAAGGACTACCCGATTCCTGATGACAACGCCGTCATCCTCATGAAATACGGTAATGCCTTCGGACTCACGGAAGCATCTTGGACCCAAAAGGTCGGCTATATCACACCGAATCCCGTGGTCTATGGCACGGAGGGCGCGTTGATGGTAAGCGGCAACGAAGTTCACCTGCATCCTGCAAATGGCGACGCTGAAGTGGTAACGCCTGAGTCACTCCCAGAGGGCAAACGCAACGCTGCGGAATATTTCATCCACTGTTTAGAAACAGGCGAACCGATTGAAGGTCTGTGCAGTGCCAAAGTGAGTCGAGATGCCCAAGAAATCCTCGAAGCGGGACTGGTGTCAGCGGATAGTGGACAGGTTGTTAACTTGCCGATGTCGTAAAGTATCACGGGTGCGGTTTCAGACCGTGCCCATAGGAACGTCAGGAGAAATTGATGAGCAATAGAATTCCGATTGCGTTACAATTGTATTCCGTTAGAGATGATTGTGCAGGCGACCTCTCTTTAACCCTCCAAGTGGTCGCACAGATGGGTTATGAAGGTGTTGAGTTTGCGGGTTACTATGATCGGAGTGCCGAAGAATTACGCGGGATGTGCGATGACCTCGGATTGAAAGTTGCCGGGACGCATACAGGGATAAACACACTTCTCGGTGATGAACTCGCCAAAACGGTTGCGTTCAACAAGGGGCTCGGTAATCCGTATCTGATTGTGCCGGGACTCTCTGCGGAGTACCAAGGTTCGCAACAAGCGTGGCTTGAGACAGCAAAACTCTTCAACGATATTGCTGAAAAAATCGCTGATCAGGGGATGTTTACCGGTTACCACAATCACACAGGTGAATTCACGCCAATGGAAGGCAAACTTCCATGGGATACTTTCGGTAGTAACACCCGCGACGATGTCGTAATGCAAATTGACATCGGTCATGCCCTTCGCGCCGGTGCCGACCCTGTGTCGTATATAGAACGCTACCCCGGTAGATCAAAATTAGTGCACCTGAAAGAGTATTCCTCCACGAATGACGAGGCAAACGTCGGTGAAGGTGAAGTTCCGTGGGATGCGGTGTTCCATGCCTGTGAAACTGTTGGTGGCACGGAGTGGTACATTGTTGAGCAGGAACGTTACGCTTACCCACCACTTGAATGTGCTGAACGCTGCATCGAAAATCTACGAAAGATGGGGAAAATTTCTTAATTATACCTTGTGGAGAAACAACGGACGTTTGAACGCTGACGTGCGTCCCTCAAATCCGCTTGCGCCGTTGTTGCAAACTGCGTTTAAAAATCTTTCTGTAGATCCGCTTTCCACTTCGTTTCAAGCTGCGCGCTTTTTATGCTAAAATCCAAAAATAGATTGACACTTAAAGAACAGCGACCTACCAGTCGTTCCGATAGTGTTGAAACAGATCTTTTGCTCTGGTGGGAAGATTTTTATCTTCCCATTTTCGAGTACGTCCTCCCAAAAATGGGGAATCTGGAAGGGAAAAAGGTCCTTGAACTCGGTACTGGTACTGGGGGCACTGCGACGCTGCTGGCGAAACGGGGTGCCTCTGTTATCGGCATAGATTTACTGCCTTTTCGACTCGCTGAAGCGCAGGCGCGCGCAACAGAACACAACGTCGTTGAGGCGGTTAATTTTGCCTTGATGGACGCGACGCATCTCGCCTTTCCCGATAATACCTTCGATTTTATCATTTCTAAATCCGTATTGGTTTTCACAGATCATCGGCAAACTGCGAAAGAGTGCTACCGCGTTCTCAAACCGGGGGGAAAAGCGATCTTCATGGAAAACATGCGCCATCACCCGATGGTGTGGTTGTATCGGAAAATGTTCCTGAAGTATTCGGGTAAACTGCGTTACTTTTCAGTGGGGGATATTGAAACCGTCGGTGCTGAATTTGAGAAGTTGGAGCATCGTGAGTTTCATCTCTCCGCCGTGAGCGCACTGTTCTGGCAAAAATGCATTTCTATCCCACTATTTTATCGGTGGAGCCTTCGCATCCTTAAAGTGATTGATACATCTCTCCTGAAA
>JAPOOP010000122.1 GCA_026713385.1 Candidatus Poribacteria bacterium
AAAGACTTCACAGTTGACCTGACCTTAAACCCAGATTTCGCGCAAATCGAGGCAGACCCCGACCTTGTGAATCTCACTGACATTCCACTCCGCTTCCCTGAGAAACGCCCATTTTTCCTTGAAGGAAACGAACTCTTCCAGATGCCTCTCGATCTCTTCTATAGCCGACGGGTTGAAAATCTGATCGGTGGTGGAAAGGTTATTGGGAAATACAGCAAATATAATCTTGCCTTCGTGGGAGCCGTCGCCGGACCGGAAAACCCTGATAAAGAGATTGAAGCAGGCGAACTGCCCCTTGCGAACTATAACTACTCCGTTCTTCGATTGCAACGGGAGGTCGGCAAAACGTCATCTGTGGGGTTCTTGGGTGTTAACAAACAACGCGGTGCCACGTACGACCGAGCAGGTGGACTTGATGCCCGCATTCAACTCCCCGCCGCTACGAGTCTTAATCTGGAATACGCAAGAGAATGGAAAGCAGGGGGTTTGGATATGGCAGAGCGTACCGAGGACGACCTTGTCTTTGTCCAACTTGCCCGTCGGACAAACGTATTCTCACTCGATGCGATCTACGCAGATATCGGGGAGCATTTTTACCCTGAAACCGGTTTCGTCCCACGCGTCGATAGACGTGGCGTGGTTATCAGAAGTCGCTATAATAAACAGTACAAAGGCACTGTTGAACGTCTTCGCGGTGAAGTCGAATATGAACGCCTCACGAATCACGCAGGAGAACTCACAAATCACAGGGCGGGTTTTAGCGGACTCTTCGGCGTTAAAGATTTTTTCTTTCTCATCGGACCTGAATGGTATAATCACATTGATGATGACGACAATCAATTATATGAGGACAGAACCGCTCGTTTCTTCGTCGGGTGGTTCCCACCGAAATATGTGCAAATCCGAAACACCGGCAACTTCGGTATACGAAATGACAAAAACATTTTCTTTCTCCGCCCCGAAATCACAATCCGTCCGACTGCCAAACTCAGTTTTGAGTTCATTTTGCAACGACTCCATGAAAAACAACCCGATACAACAGCGTGGGAACTCTCCGAATGGACGCGTCGGCTCGTCGTGAACTATCAGTTTGCCCAGCGTATGTATGCAAGAGCCAGTGCAGAATTCACATTAGAAAAAGAACGCCGCGTCTTCGCACTCTTCGCCTATGAATATCGACCTGAAAGCAATCTGTTTGTCGTCTACAACGACAATCGTGATGTCGAAGGAGACACTGAGCGAATTGTGTTCATCAAAATCTCGCACCTCTTGAAAACAGACCTCTTTTAATTGTTCGCAAGGCGTTAAATGAAGTCACTTGTTCATTGAAGGTTTTTTCTCATATCCGCCTGCGCCGTTGTTGCAGGCTGCCATCTTGGAAAAATAAATCTGAACCCTAAGCCCGTAACGAAGTAGAGGGCGGATTTACGCAAAGACACGCTATGCATCAAACCCACCTCACCGAACCGCAAGGTAAAATTAAAAATTGGATACTTGTAGTGCTTTCAGCACTGTTGCTGTTCCTCAGCTTCCCAAATTTGAATCTCTTTCCGTTTGCTTGGGTCGCGATGGTACCATTCTTCGTTGCCCTGACGCGAGCAACAAACTGGAAATCCGCTTTTTGGCTCGGTTACCTAACGGGTTTTCTGTTCTTCGCAGGTCTGCTCCCGGCGATCCTTCTACTCTACCCGTATGCGAATATCTTTGCTACAATGGTCGGGTACCTACTATTAGTGGGATACACGGCACTCTATTTCGCTGTTTTCGCAGTGCTTATGAGGTTTGTGCCAAGGCACTCCAGCATCCTGTTTTCTCTGTCCGCCGCCTGCATCTGGACAGCATTAGAGTGGGTTCGGAGTTGGATGATAACAGGATTTCCATGGGGCAGTATCGGTTATTCGCAATGGAATAATCTGTTGGGCATACAGGTAGCCTCGCTTATCGGTGTACACGGCATCAGTTTCGTCATCGTGCTTTTCAATGTTGGTATCGCTACCTTGCTTTGTAACCGTCATCAGTGGCGACAGGAAATTTGGGGCGTAGTCCTACCGCTGATCCTGACGCTTTTTTGTTTTAGTTACGGGCTCTTCCAACTCCGGGATGCTGCCCCCTTAAACAAAGGCACAAACGCAATAAATCAAACAAACGTCGAGACCTTAAAAGTTGCGCTCATCCCCGGTAATATCTCCCAACTTCAGAAATGGGATCCTCGTCAGTTTCCAAAGATTTTGCAACGCTATATCGAGTTGACGCATAAAGCCAGCAAAGAAGCTCCGGAGTTAATTATATGGCCCGAAACTGCAACACGCAGCAGGGCACTGACAGGCGAATGGCCCATATATTACAGAAAATTCTCGCAGATGCTTCGTGATATAGGGGTTCCAATACTCCTCGGTACAGCTAACATGGGAGAAACAGACAAAGCGATAGGTCAATTTTCCAAAAATGTTGAAAAAGAGGAAATATTTAACCGCGTTCTTTCGATAGCTCCAGATGGTAAGATACATGGAGACTATGCGAAGATGCACCTTGTTCCATTCGGTGAATACGTGCCTCTGACCCATCTCCTACCGGATTTCATCCCCAATTTTATCCAGTTTGAACCCTTCGCTCACGGAAAAACAGTAAACCTTTTACCCGTGTTTAACGTTAAAGACAAGACTGCCTCCCAGAGAATAGAGGTTGGTGTTTCTATCTGCTTTGAGTCAGTATTCCCTGACGAATTTCGCAGACCTGTCCAGAAAGGTGCGAGGGTCATGGGAATTTTCACAAACGATGCTTGGTTCAAGGGGACCGCTTTCCCTGAACTGCATCTATCAATGGCACCGTTCCGCGCGATTGAGAACCGAATTGCTGTGTTCCGATGCGCAAACGGTGGATTTACGTGTATCGTAGACAAGTTTGGTAGGATAACGACTCCCTTGATTACACCTGATACCGCTCAGGAAATTCTCGTCGCATCCGTCCCACTTCTTTCATCCACGGAACACAAACAGACATTCTATACCCGCTACGGCGACTGGTTTCCGAGCCTGTGCGCGCTTATTTGCGTTGGATGGTTCGGCAGTCAAATCATCATTCGGGTTCGTCGTAAACATTCTAAGTAATTGATGAGGAATAATATGCTTGTAGATTTAAAGAACCAGGCTGAAGAGATGCAAACCCGCCTTCAAGAACTCAGAGGTTATCTTTGACCTGGCTGAAAAACGAAAAGAATTAACAGAACTTGAAGAGGCAACGGTTGCCCCTGACTTTTGGAACAATACACAACGCGTTCAAAAAGTTAACCAGCGAATCGCCCGCCTCCGAGATGATATCGGGACGTACGAAGACCTTGCCCTCAAAATTGAAGACATCCAAACTCTGCTTGAACTCGCGACCGAAGAAAACGATGAGAGTTTACAGCATGAAATTGCCGACGGATTGAACAACGCCACGAGTCGTCTCGAACAGATGGAACTCCGCTTAATGCTCAGGGGTGAGTTTGACGAGAACAACGCAATCCTCAACATTCACTCTGGTGCTGGCGGGATTGACGCGCAGGATTGGGCTGGGATGTTAATGCGTATGTACCTTCGATGGTGCGACCAACGCGGCTACCAGACAGAAATCGTAGACCTCACCTCAGGAGACGAAGCAGGCATCAAAGGCGCGACAATCCTTGTTACGGGTGTTTCGGCTTACGGCTATCTACAAGCCGAAGCAGGCGTGCACAGGCTCGTTCGATTGTCTCCCTACGATTTCAACAAGCGGCGGCATACCTCCTTCGCTGCTATCGACGTAACCCCTGAAATCGACGACACCGTGGAAGTGGATATCCAACCCGAAGACTTACGGATAGATTTCTATCGCGCAAGCGGGGCAGGTGGGCAGCACGTCAACGTCACAGACTCCGCGGTCCGGATTACACACAAACCCACCCGAATTATCGTCCAATGCCAGAATGAACGTTCGCAGCATAAGAATCGAGAAATCGCCATGAAATTACTCCGTTCCCGTCTGCATGAGAAATATCGTGCGGAACGAGAAGCGGAGATTTCAAAACAGCGGAGTGAACGCTTAGAAATTGACTTTGGGAGCCAAATCCGGTCGTACGTCCTGCACCCGTACCAACGCGTCAAAGATCTGCGCACAAGCGTCGAAACGGGTAATGTTAACGCCGTGTTGGACGGTGCTTTAGACCCCTTCATCGAAAGTTATCTCAAAATGAAGGCACAGGAGAAATAATACTTCTTTTTTGGCAAAGCATTTGATTGTCACGAACCACTCTTGTAGGAGGGGTGTTTCTCCCGATTCTTACTGATAATAGCGCGCACCTATTCCTGATAATGCTCAGAAAACCGAAAACTGAATGGCTCTACTTTTTTGGTTGCTTTATGGACGAATCTACGGTATAATTGTTAGAATATTACTGAAATATAGCAACGGTCTATCAGAAAAAATAAAATAAAAAAGGGGAAGAGCTGTGGAAGAAACAAAGGACCTAATTCAGCAACGTCGCGAGAAATTAGACGAAATTCGCAAATTTGGTGTAGAACCGTATCCGCATAAATATGAACCTACACACACCACGTCCGCTATTCACAGAGACTTTGCTGGCATTGAAGAAACACCCGACGAAACTCAGAAAATCCGAATCGCTGGTCGGATCATGACGAAACGCGACCATGGAAAAAGCAGTTTTGCACATCTGCAAGACGGCGAAGGTAGAATTCAGATTTACGTCCGACGGGATAACGTCGGGGCAGAGCCATACAAAACATATCGACGCTTTGATACTGGTGATATTGTCGGTGCTGAGGGAACAATCTTTCGGACGCGCACGGGTGAACTCACTGTTCTTGTTGACTCAATACACCTCCTTTCAAAATCCATTCGACCACTTCCTGAAAAATGGCACGGTTTACAAGATAAACAGACCCGTTACAGGCAACGTTACGCTGACCTCATCATGAATCCTGAGGTGAAGGACGTATTCCTTAAAAGGACACGAATTGTTCAAGCAATTCGCGACATGCTCAATGCACAAAACTTTATTGAAGTAGAAACGCCCGTCCTTCAACCAATTTACGGTGGGGCAAACGCTCGCCCGTTCACAACATATCACAACACATTGGAGCAATCACTCTATCTGCGTATCGCAAATGAACTCTACCTCAAGCGCCTCATCGTCGGAGGATTCGATCGTGTTTATGAGTTCTCGCGTGATTTCCGAAATGAAGGAATGGACAGGGATCATAACCCCGAATTCACAATGCTTGAACTCTACCAAGCCTACGCTGACTATATCCAGATAATGGAACTCACCGAAACCCTCATCGCTGACACAGCAAAAATCATTCACGGGACAACGAAGATTCATTATCAAGACCATGAACTCGACCTAACACCGCCTTGGCGTAGACTGAGTATGGTGGATTCAGTTCGAGAGCACAGCGGCATAGATCCCGTTCCACTCTCAGCAGATGATTTATACAAGAAAGCAATCAATGCCGGTGTTGAACTGGTAGGTGATGAGACGAAAGGGAAGATAATCGCTGAACTCTTTGACAAATTTGTGGAACCGAAACTGATTCAGCCAACATTTATAACGGATCATCCTATCGAGGTCTCACCGTTTGCGAAAAAGAAGCCCGATAATCCAGAATTCGTTGAACGCTTTGAGTTTTTTATCTGCGGAATGGAGGTTGGAAACGCCTTTAGCGAACTCAACGACCCAGTCGATCAACGTCAACGGTTCCTTGAGCAAGCGAACAGTTTAGAGGCTGGTGATGATGAAGCCTTCATGGTGGACGAAGATTATTTACGAGCGTTGGAGTACGGTATGCCGCCGACAGGTGGACTCGGCATCGGTATCGACCGATTGACAATGTTGCTAACGAACCAATACTCCATCCGAGATGTCATCCTGTTTCC